>JBDSSP010000069.1:0-3345 GCA_039928735.1 Novosphingobium sp.
TCGAGCAGACCCTGAAGCGCGGCGATCCGATGCTGCGGCGGCTCGATCTTGCCTATGCGCTCAACGCCCATATGGCGCAGGGCCTGACCTCGGATCGCGGCATCGCCGTGATGGACAGCCGCGAGGCCAATCTTGCCAACCAGCAGACTTTCCTCGTCACTATCACCCGCCTGCGCGACGGGCTCACTTTGATTGTCGACAATGCCGATCGTCTCGAACGCGCCATCGAGCGCAATCCTGGCGACAAGACGTCAGCATTGGAGACACTCGGACGTTTGGGCCGGGCAGCTGCGCATGGCCTTGCCAAAGCGCCTGCACCCGAAGCCGAAAAGGCCAAAGAGCCGCCCCAGCTTGAGCGCACCAAGAGCAAGTCTTTCGACTTCGGGCTGTGATAGTTGGCACAGGGTGTCGCCAGGTATTGGCCGTTGTGCCGCTCAGCGCCGGGGCGATAAGCTTCCGTCAGGATTGATTTGAGCCGCGTGGCGCTCGTCAATTGCCTTCAAGGCATTGAGGCCTGCTCACAACAATTTTCGGCCAAACCACAAGACACGCCCGACGATATGGATCGAGCGGCGATCAACATCCGGCCAGCTGGGATAGGCGGAATTGTCACTCACGATCGAAATCTGCTTGCCTTGCGGCCCCAATGCGACCCTTTTGACCAGCAGTGTATCATCGCTTCGGATCACATAGATGCCGTCGCGCAGCCGCTGCGCCGTATCGGACAGATCGACCATAACCTCGTCGCCATCGGACAGGGTAGGCTCCATCGAGTCGCCATCGACCCGGATCACCGACAAACTGCTGGGGCGGCTCGCGGTCAGGTTCTTGAGCCAGCGCTCGTCAAACCCAAACCGGGCATGATGGGCTTCGACTTCGGCCATCGCACCATGCCCGGCCGAGGCCTGAACGTCGAGCAAAGGGATCTCGATCAGCGCTTCCCGGCTTGTGTGGCCGCGGGGAGGGCCGCCGAGCAGCTCCTCATCAACCCCGAAGAATTTGGCGAGCACGCCCCGGTCCTCGGGATCGAGGTTCCGCGGACTGCCGCGCTTCAGGTACTGCTGAATATAGGCCGGGTTGCGCCCCAGAAGCCGTGACAGCGCCGAATACTCGACCCGTCGCTCATGGATCAGCCGCTCGAGTTCGAAGCGAGACCGGTCGGCTTTTTCGAATCGTTCCATAGGAAAAGTCCTAGACAGTGTGATGACTTCCTAATAAGAACATATCAAGAACACAAGCAATTTCGTGAGTCGATGGCCATGCAGACTGAGCTTCTGGAGAGGATCGAGCGGCACCTTGCCCAGACAGGCACCTCAGCCAGCCGGTTCGGGCGAACTGCGGTTGGGGATCCGAGGTTTGTGGGGGACCTGCGGGCAGGGCGGATGCCACGCGAGCGGACAGTAATGAAGGTGCATTCCTACCTGCTCGTCGGCTCTGCTCCGTCACTCCCATCGAACGATGGGACGGCCATGCCGGGCCTCTGCTCATGAATTTGGGAAATTGTAATCTTTGTGCTACATAAATATGGTATTGAGTAGCGCAAAGATAGCAACATGCCGACACCGCATCATCCCCCGGCCGCCGTCAGACGTGCCCTGCGCAAGCTCGGTGCGGACATCCACGATGCCCGCCGCCGCCGCCGTCTGCCGATGGCCGTCATCGCAGAGCGTGCTTTCACGTCGCGCTCGACGCTGCAGCGCATCGAAGCGGGCGACGCAAGCGTCGGCATCGGCATTTACGCTGCGGTTCTCCAGGCGCTGGGCTTGCTGGGCGACCTTGCCGACATTGCCGATATCGGCCGTGACACCGTCGGGCAGGCACTGGCAAATGCTGAGCTGCCATTGCGCGCGCGGATCAGGCGGAAACCCGGGACGCTCGCCAATGGCTGACATTGAAGTCCATATCGATCTTGGCGGACGAACCCGGCCTGTCGGTCTTGCTCGGCAGAACCTCGCCCGCGGCGCCGAAGCGATCATCTTCGAATATGCAGATGAATGGTTGTCCGATCCGGACTGCTTCTCACTCGAACCGATATTGCCGCTGACCCGCGGTGTGTTTCCGCCTGCGAGAAACCAGCCGATCTTCGGCTCACTTGGGGATTCCGCACCCGACACCTGGGGACGGCAGTTGATGCAGCGCGCCGAACGCCGTCAGGCAGAGCGCGAAGGACGCGCCATTCGCTCGCTCTTCGAAAGTGACTATCTGCTCGGGGTCTCTGATGAAACCAGGCTCGGGGCATTGCGCTTCCGCCGCGTCGGCGAGGAACCGTTTCAGGCGCCGGCCCGCGCCGGGGTTCCGCCCCTCATTGAACTTGGACGTCTTCTGCAGGTCACCGAGCGCATCTTGCGCGATGAAGAAACCGACGACGACCTCCAGCTGATCTTTGCGCCGGGCTCATCGCTCGGCGGTGCGCGCCCCAAAGCCTCGGTTATCGACCAGCATAGCCGACTGGCCATCGCCAAGTTCCCCCGGGAAACTGACACCTACAGCATCGAGACATGGGAAGAGATCGCGCTGCGCCTTGCCCGAATGGCAGGCATTACCACGCCCGACCACGAAATCTGCCAGGTTGCCGGCAAGGCAGTCCTGCTGTCACGCCGGTTCGATCGCGACGGCGCGATCCGCATTCCCTTCCTCTCGGCCATGGCGATGACGGGATCGAAGGATGGCGAACGCGGCAGTTATCCCGAAATTGTCGATGCGCTCAGCCAGCATGGCGCACGCGCCAAAGCGGATGCCGAGCAGCTCTACCGGCGTGTTACCTTCAACGTGCTGATATCCAATGTCGACGATCATCTGCGCAACCACGGCTTCCTATGGGCGGGGAAGGCCGGCTGGGTGCTGTCGCCTGCCTATGATCTCAATCCTGTCCCAACCGATATCAGGGCGCGCATCCTCACAACCAGCATCGATCTGGATGAGGGAACTTGCTCGCTGGATTTGCTTGAGGCGGCCGCCGAATATTTTGGGCTGGGTCTTACCCCGGCGCGGGCCATCATCAGCCAGGTTGCAGCTGCGACACGGACCTGGCGTGACGTTGCAAGGCAGATCTGCGCGCGCACCGCCGAGATCGAGCGCATGGCGAGCGCCTTTGAGCATGACGATCTGGGCCGCGCCCTTATGCTTTAATCTCGAGCCTAATCGCCACCGCCCCCGGGCAAAAGGTGGCCGTTTGCAGCCTAGCAGCTCTGTTGCATCAGCGTCAGGTTCCCGCTCTGCCCGAAACCAGACACGCCGGAGTCGGACCAAAATGGCCGTGCTCGGAAATGGCGCTTATTGAAAATTTGACGATGCAGGTTCGAAACACGCCATCAGCAGGAAAACTGGTGACCGCCTTGTCGGACT
>JBDSSP010000070.1:0-24277 GCA_039928735.1 Novosphingobium sp.
TTCGAGGTAAAGACCTGAGTGGCAAACCGGACATTCTCGTTGACAATCACCACGCCCAATCTGGTAAGACCAGTTTTCCACTCATTTGAGGTCTGCAATGCAAGAAGGTGATCATCAGTTCACGAGGCGAACGGTGTTGGCTGGAGTGGCCGTTTCTTCGGCCGCAGCCGCCTTGCCGGCCTCAGCCGCTGTTCCTTCGCGGACATTTCCGCGCGGCTTCCGCTGGGGTGCATCCACGGCCGGGCACCAAATCGAAGGCAACAACACCAACTCAGATTTGTGGCTGATGGAGAACATCGCCTCGACCACATTCAAGGAACGCTCTGGAGACGCCTGCGACAGCTATCATCGCTGGCGCGAGGATATCGCTTTACTGAAGGCCTTAGGGCTCAACACATATCGGATGTCTATCGAGTGGTCGCGCATCGAGCCGTCGCCCGGCCAATTCTCCATGGCCGAACTCGATCACTACAAGCAGGTAATCGCTGACCTTCATGTCGCGGGCATTGCCCCTGCGATCACATTCTTCCACGCATCCGCGCCGCGCTGGTTCGCGGAAGCGAGCGGCTGGCTCAACCCGGCTTCTCCCGATCTCTTTGCACGTTACTGTGACCGAGCCTGTCGCGCTCTCGGCGATGGGATGAGCTATGCATTCACCATCAACGAGCCGCAAGTTGGTCTGACTTATCGCACCTTCCCACAAGGTCAGGCTTACTTCAAAGCCGCCGACGAGCGAGAAGCGAGGGCCCATGCCGAAGCATCCCGCCGGACGGGAGTCGAGAATTTCGTCACAATGAATCATCCCGACATCAAGGGGATGACGCCACAACTTCTCGCCGCGCACGCGAAAGGGTTTGCTGCCATTAAGGCCACGCAGCCGCGTCTGCAAACCGGCGTGACGCTCAACCTCGTCGATTTCCAACCCGCAAACGAGGGCAGCAAGTACCTGGAGTTGCGCGAGCTTGCCTATGGCGCATGGATGGACGCGGTGAAGCGCGACGGCGATTTCGTTGGCGTGCAGACCTACCGACAGGTCCAAATCCCGGGCGCGGGCGCCAAGCTACCGCCGCAGCCGGCGATGCCATTCGTGGACGCGGGCCAGCAGAACGAAATGATCAAGCAGCCGAGCGCTCTTCGTAACACCGTCGAGTACGCCCACGAGCGCACAGGGAAGCCAGTGTTTGTCACCGAAAACGGGCTCGAATCTGACAACGACGATCGGCGGGCGTGGTATGTTCCGCAGGCCCTTGCCGGCCTTCGGGAAGCGATCGACAAGGGAGTGCCCGTGTTGGGCTATCTCCACTGGTCGCTGCTCGACAATTTCGAGTGGGAGCAAGGCTATGGTCCGAAGTTCGGACTAGCCGCGGTCGACCGCGCAACTTTCAAGCGTACCCTAAAGCCTAGCTCGGCGGTGTACAGCCGGGTCGTGCGGCGAAACGCACTCTGATGGCCGACACTCATTTTGACGGAGTCGCCATTTCCCTCGGCAACAATCCGGCCGGAGCTGTCTGAGGACACGCCCGGTCGACCCGTTTTCCGCTGCGGTCAGTCGAGCTCGCGCTCGAGCCTCGCGGTCGTCGTACCAACAGCACACATGGCTGCACACCGGGTCAGAGCTTGAATGTACTCCAGCGAGGAAGCAGACATTGATCAAACAGTGCTGGAAACTGGCGATGGTCCTGCTGGGTGCTTCGGTATCGTCGGCCACGGCCGCACAAGACTTGCCCCGGATAGAGCGACACGGCGAGGCCGTTCAATTGATCGTCGATGGGGCGCCTTATCCAGTGTTGGGGGGCGAACTGCACAACTCGAGTGCGTCGAGCCCGGCGTATATGGCGCCGATTTGGGACAAGCTCGCCCGCAACGGATTGAAGACCGTCATTGGCGTGGCGAGTTGGGAGCTCGTGGAACCCAAAGAGGGTCATCTCGATTTCGCGGCTGTCGACGATCAGATCCGCCAGGCTCGAGCACACAGTATCAAATTGGTCCTGATCTGGTTCGGGGCCTTCAAGAGTGCGGAATCGACCTATGCCCCAAGTTGGGTACGCCGCGACCCAGTGCGGTTCCCCCGCGCGGAGCGTGATCCCGCCGCTAAGCTGCAGGGCATCGCCAACTTCCTGCGCGACGGCGTCGCCCTTAGTGTCTTCAACGATCGGCTGGCAGAGGATGACGCGCGAACGTTCGCGGCGCTAATGCGCCACATCCGCGAAGTCGACAAGAACCACACCGTCATCATGGTCCAGGTTGAAAATGAGGTCGGACTCGTCGGCGACAGCCGCGACCGCTCAGCGCTCGCCGACGATGCCTGGTCGCGGCCTGTTCCGGTGGAGCTGATGGTTGCCCTTCAACAGAGGGGAGCGAAGCTTCGCCCGGTCGTGGGCGATGCGTGGGCGCGGAATGGATCGCGCGCGTCGGGCACCTGGGCGCAGTTCTTCGGGACCGACAAGGTCGCGGAGGAGATTTTCATGGCTTGGGGCTCCGGCCGCTATGTCGACAGGATCGCGCGGGCGGGCGCCCAGCAATATCGGTTGCCGATGTATGCCAATGCCTGGCTCGGCCCGCAGCCCAAATCGCCCGAGCCTGGCGACTACCCGAGTGGGGGCCGGTCGCCCGGATGATGGACGTCTGGAAGGCAGCAGCACCGTCGCTGGCATTCCTGTCTCCTGACATTTACGTCGACGATTTCGCGGGAACGCTCACCGACTTCCAACGCCCGGAAAACCCGATGTTCGTCCCCGAGGCGCGTCCCCTCACTGGCAATCTGGTCTACGCGATTCTCGAACGCGAACGGATCGCCAGGCTGTCCGGCAGTGATATTGCCGATGTGAGGAGCACCCTGTCATTCCTTGCCAGCATGATCGCCGACAGGCTGCGCTCCCCTTCATCCAGAACTGAAGAGTGAGTCGGCATTGCGCTCGGCTCAAGACCCGGCGGTATTTATGGGTGGATAATGCCGATACCATCACGATAGGGTATCGGCGTCGGTCCGATTTTTCGCCTTTTCCGGAAGAGGACGTGGTTGCGCTCGCGGAACAGATCGGTGTCGACAGGGTGCTGATGGGATCGGACTGGCCGCATATGGAATCGATCCCCCGCCCCCGCGAGTATGTCCGATGCCTCGACGGGATGACTCCCTCTGCGCAGAAGCGCATCATGCGCGACAATCTGGCGGAACTTCTGTCAGCGTAGGCTCGGCAAATCGATCCCGCCAAGGGACAAGGAAGGGACAGGGAGACGATGAGCGAACAAACGACGCCTGACGAGGAGATCGTCTTTGCGGCCGGAGACTGGCGTGTCTCGCGCGGTGAATATCGTGACCGGCTGGGCCGGGCGATAAACCTGCTGCAGGCAGAAGGTATCGACGCTGGCGGTTGCATCGGGATCGCCCTGCGCAATTGTCCGCAGTTCTTCGAGCTGCTGACCGCCGCCAGCCTGATCGGCGCGCGCGCCGTGCCGGTCGCCTGGCGGTTGAAGCGCGACGAGGTCAGCTATCTGATTGCGGATTCAGGTGCCCGGATCGTCTTCTTCGATGCCGACAGCGCTGCACAGCTCGAAGGGCTGCCCGGCATGGCTCTGGAGGAATACGAAAGACGGCTCTCGGCGACGCCGCCTGCCGAGGTCGATGCCCCGGCAGTGCGCTTCAACATGGAACTCTATTCGTCGGGAACGACAGGAAGACCAAAGGCGATCGAGCGAGACGAACCCACACCCGCCGAAATGCAGCGGCTTATGTCGGGCGCGTTCAACATGCTCAAGATTCTCGGTGTAGATGGCCCTGGCGAAGTCCACCTGATGTGCGGCCCGCTGTACCATTCGCAGCCGATCGGATTTTCCACCCAGGCGCTGAACGCCGGACACCGGGTGGTAATGATGGGCGACAGCTTCGATGCCGAGACGACGCTCGCAACCATCGAACGCGAGAAGGTGACCTGGATCACCTGCGTGCCCACCCACCTGTTCCGCATCCTCTCTCTGCCGGAGGACGTGCGCAGCCGCTATGATCTATCGTCGCTCAAGGCGGTGATGCACTCTGCTGCGCCCTGCCCCCGCGACGTCAAGCAGGCGATCATCGACCTGTTGCCGCCTAACACGCTGTGGGAGGTCTATGGCGGCACTGAAGGCGCGATGACGATGATCTCCCCGCAGGAATGGCTGGCCAAGCCTGGCAGCGTCGGCAAGGCCTTTCCGCCGGGATCCGAACTCAAGGTGCTCGACGGCGAAGGCAACCCGGTTCCGCCCGGCGCTCCGGGCCTCGTCTACGGGCAGCCTATGGTTAAATTCCGCTACCGCGGTGCCAAGGAGCTCGACAGCCAGACCTGGCGCGACGGGCTCTACACACTTGGTGATGTCGGCTATCTCGACGAAGACGGCTATCTTTTTCTTACCGACCGGCTCAAGGACATGATCATCTCCGGCGGGGCGAACATCTATCCGGCCGAGGTGGAGGCGGTTTTGTTTAACCATCCTTCGGTAGGCGATGTCGCAGTGATCGGCGTCCCCGACACGCAGTGGGGCGAACGGGTCAAGGCGATCATCGAATTGCGCAATCCGGCAAGCGAGGAGGACATCATCGCTTTCTGCCGGGCCAATCTGGCGCATTACAAGTGCCCGGTGTCGGTCGACTTCGTCGAACGAATGCCGCGCGATCCCAATGGCAAGGTCCGAAAACGCGATTTGCGCGAACCGTACTGGGCCGAGGCAGGCAGGGCGATCTGACATGGCTTTCGAAGACACGGCTTATGAATTCCTGCTCGTCGAGCAGCTCGACCGAGTTGCACGGATAACGATCAACCGGCCCGACCGGCACAACGCAATATCGCGCGCCGTCCAGACCGAACTTATCGACGCTGTTGAAAGCGCCGGACAGGACCCGGCGGTCCACGCGGTCGTCATCCGCGGCGCTGGCAAGAGCTTTTGTTCGGGCTACGACGTCTCGCCCTCGAGCGACGCCGCCCATGCCTCCGCCGACACGATATCGCTGCCGCGCCGCGCCGTCGAAACGGTCATCATGGCGCGTGGCTGGTCGCGCATCTGGAACGCGCCGGTGGCAGTCATCGCGCAGGTACACGGCGCCTGCCTTGCCGGCGGCACCGACCTGGCGCTGCATTGTGACTTGGTGATTGCAGCCGAAAACGCGACGATCGGTTTTCCGGCCCTTCGCATGGGCGGCACGCCGCCGACCAACATGTGGCTCTACAACGTCGGCCCACAATGGGCGAAGCGGCTGCTCTACACCGGCGACACCTTCACCGGCCGCTTCGCCGAAAAGATCGGGTTCGCACTCGAGGCTGTGCCGACCGACCAACTCGACGATCACGTACTCGCCCTCGCCACACGGATCGGCGAGATGGGCCGCGATATCGTCGCCATCAACAAGCACGTGCTGAACCGCGGCATCGACCTGATGGGGCGCGCACTGCTCCAGGACATTTCGGCACCGATGGACTCGATCGCCAACATGGCACCAGAGATGGCCGCCTTCCAGCAGCGGGCGCAGGAGATTGGTCTGGGCGCCGCATTCAAGGAACGAGACGCGCCCTTCGCCGAAGGGGTGCCGCTCGACACGCCGCGGACCGGGCAATGAGCAACGCAGGCCAGAAAACCCCGATCGTCTGCGCCGACGGCAGGACCCCGCTGGAAGTCGCGTGCGCCTGGATCGAGGCCGCAGCGCGCTGCGACCTAGATGCCATCGCCGCTGGCATGGCCGAAGGCTGCAGGCGCTATGGCGAACCCGATTGGATGGTGATCGAACGCGACGACTGCATCGCGGCCTAAGCGCAGTTCCTCGAATCCTACTCCGACTACCGGTTGGAGATCGTAAACAGGGTGGCAAGCGGCCGGTCCGTGGTGTTCGAGACGATCGAGAGCGCCACCCTGACCAACCCCTTCCGGCTACCCGATGGCCGGGGGATCCAGCCGAACGGCCTTAGCTATACCGATCACGTCTGCACCTGGGTCGAAGTCCCGTCGCTCAAGGCCGACCGCCGATTAGGGATAACGAGTTTACCAGTGATACCCATTCGGTTCAGGCTGTATGGAGCACGCCGCGATAGGCAGGGTCCTCCAGCGTCCGACCCGCGCCAATTGCAACGCAATTTAGCGGGTTGTCAGCGACCCTGACTGGCAACCCGGTTTCAAGCGCAAGCATCCTGTCGATATCGGTGAGGAGCGAGCCTCCGCCTGTCATGATGATTCCGCCTTCAATGATGTCGGCAGCGATTTCTGGACTCGTTTTCTCCAGTGTACTGCGGACAACTTGCGCAATTTGTCCGACACAGTCTGCCAGTGCCTCGGCCACTTCGGCTTGGGTAATGGTAATCTCGGCCGGGATGCCCCGGGTGACATCGCGGCCCTTGATGATGGTCGTCAGCGGCTTGGGATTGCCGGCAAGCGTCGCGATCCCAAGCTCTTTCTTGATGCGCTCGGCGGTCGCCTCTCCGATGAGCAGATTGTGGTTTCGGCGAATGTGGAGCGTGATGGCTTCGTCCATGTTATCTCCACCAACCCGAGCGGACATGCTCATATTCATCCCGCCAATCGAGATCACGCCAACCTCAGTGGTTCCGCCCCCGATGTCGACGACCATTGAACCGATCGGATGGATCACCGGTAAATCTGCACCGATCGCGGCAGCCATCGGTTCGTCGATCAGCCAGACCTTGCTCGCACCTGCGTTCGATGCCGCATCGCGAATTGCGCGGCGTTCGACCTGTGTGGAGCCTGACGGTACGCAGATCACGATTTCAGGTCCAAACCCAACTCTGCCGGGTTTGCCCAAGGCCTTGTTGATGAAATGCTTGATCATCTGCTCCGCAACCTCAAGGTCGGAAATCACGCCACTACGAAGCGGACGGATGGCCTTGATGTTTTCCGGCGTCTTGCCCAACATCAGCTTGGCATCGCTGCCTACTGACAGGACGCGTTTGACACCGTTGGTTGTTTCGATGGCGACGACGGACGGCTCTGCCAGGACCACTCCGATGCCCTTCAGATAGACAACGGTGTTGGCCGTGCCGAGATCGATGGCCATGCCCGATGATGTGAAAGAGTATCGATTGAAAATGGACATGAGGAGTTAAGACTTTAGTTTTGGCAGGGCAAACAACCGTCAGTGCCGTCGAAGATGAGCAGCAGGTGAACGAGATAGCAGAAACGTGCCGGTGGTTGTTTACGGGGGATGGGCTGCCCCGAGCAATCTAGGCGGTTGCGGACTGGATCGTCCCTTGCCCGTTACTTCGGAGATAGCTTCTATGGCCTTGAGCTACATCAAGGAAATAGAACCATTCAGTCGGATCGATGACGTTGCTCCTCGCCGCAAGCAGAGCCTAATCGCCTGCTGTATGGGCCCGTCTGCAGCGCTCATTTATCCAGCAATCCAGTTGCGTTCCCTGCCCGCGCCAGACGAAGTTCCCCTTCGCACGTCGCCGCCATCCGGCTGCAACGGTTCGTGCATCCCTTTTGCCAAAAAGCACGACGCGCGCAGCGTTAACGGCAGACTGGATTACCCGCCTGTCGAACTGTTATAAAGGCAATGGACAGGCCAGGGACTTGCACTGCGCCGTCGACCGCAGCGCCCGCAAGACCGCTCAGCCTCCCGGCACCATCGGTCCTGGGCGATAAGCCATTGATCCGCACCTCCCGCGTGTCGAGCGGAGTTCCTGTAAGGCTCCAGACGACCGCCTTGCCAACGCTCAGCGACTGCCCGGTTGCACCCATGTTGATCGCGAGAAGCGTCACTCCGCCTGGTCGGCCGCGCAGGCAGTGGGCATAGAGGTGCATGCTGATCGAGGGTGATGCGGGCGCGGCGAGAACGCGGCTGCCCATTGTCCGCTTCCACAGCACTGCCGACCAGTAGTTCGGCCGGGGCTCGAGCGTTTGCCCGTCAATCAAGCCATAGTCGCTCGCCGCCAGCGTGTTGTGGATGAACACCGCTACGCCCTGCCGCGCCGAACGGCCTAGCTGATCCAGGAACCTGAAGCTGTCAGCGAAGGTGCTGGCAATCCGGTTGCCGCCGCACACCGTCTCCGCGCTTTCAGTGTCCCACAGCGGCGCGCCGGGGGCGACGCTGTCGCGCAGGGTTGCAGTCCGGGCAATCCCTGCGTCGATCGCGGCGAACCACTTGGCATCGAGCGCCTGGGCTGGCGTTCGCTTGAGGATCGAACCGCCGCACCGTTCGGAGGCGCTTCCGTAGAAATGGAATGAGACGGCGTCCGGCTTGGGATCGGACGTCGTCAAAAGATCGGACGCTTCGGTCCTGCCCTCCGGCTGGGCACGATAGGCGGTGCGGATCGGCTCGCCGAGTTCAGCATTGCCCGGCGCCAGCAGCAGTGTGCGAGGCGATGCCTTGCGCAGCCAGCCTGCGAAAATGCCGTAATCGCGGCGATAGTCGGCGATTGTGTAGCCAGCGGGCGGCTTGAGCAGCGACAGGCTGTTGGGCTCGTTGCCAAACTCGGTCGCGGCGATCGTGCCTCCGACACTCCGGGTATAAGCCAGCCAGCGATTTGCGAGTTCTGGCCGCCACAATCCCTGCGCGTTATGCGTTCCGGCGCTGACGGCGAAGGACGTGACGATTCGCGCGTTGACGGCCTTGGCGAACTGCACAGCGCCGCGCCATTGCTCGCGGGTGAGGACAGTGTCGAAGCCGGCCGGAGGCTTGGCGGGTGCGTTCTCGGTGTCGCTGAACCAGGTCGCATTGGCCCAGGTGCCACTGTAGCGGACATAGGCAGGCGCCAGCGCGGCGGCCAGACCGCGCAGCCTTGGATTGCCGAGATCAATCGGCGGTCGGTACTCGTAGCGATCTGCGCCCGGACTGTCGTAAGGACGCCAGAAACGCCCGCCAGTTACTTCCACCATTTCGATATTGTAGGACAGGAACCGGTCCGAGACATCACCCACCCGGGTCAGGGCGGACAGCGCAACTGGGGCCGGCACCGTGTCAGCGGAAACCGCGCCCGGCTGGAGGAGCGCAGCGGCGGCCGCGGCTCTTGCAAAATTGTGCAAATTCATTCTCACCAACTCCACAAAGTTCGTCCAACCAGGGCCTTATTTGCAGGCCCTCTTGTCGGAGATTGCCCAGGCCATCGCCGCCTCCAACATCGCGGCGTAATGCGGCTCGGTGTAGGTCTCCGGCCGGTGGCCGATGGCAGAGTAGAACGAACGCCCCTTTCCAACGCAGCGCGTCCAGGCGATTGGATGGTCGCTGCCCATGCGCAGGTTCTGGCCCATCATGCCGTCGGGCTTGTACGAGTCCTCGTCCAACTTCGCGATGACGGTCGCTCCGGTGGCGCGCGGGTTGGTTCGGAACGAATACCACTCGTCCGTCATCTTCCACTCAGGGGGCAGCACCTTGCCGATAGGATTGTCCTGCGCCTCGACCACGACCCGGGCTTCCTGGAACTGCGGGTTCATGGGATGCCCGGCGAATCGCGCCCCGATCAGGGTGTCAACGTACCAGTCCCAGAAATAGACGAAGTCCCCCGCTGTGCCATGCACCCCGACGAAGGCGCCGCCGCGTGAGATATAGCTTTCGAATGAGCGACGCTGAGACAAGGTCAAGACATCGCCGCTGATGTTGTTCCAGATCACCGCGTCGAAGCGGCGCAAGGTTGCCGGATTGAAGGCACCTCCGCTTTCCGTCGTGACAATGTTCCACCCCTTGCGCTCTGCCAGCGCGATGAAGGCAGCGTGGGCGGCATTGACCGAGGGGGTGTCCTTGAAGCCGTTGATCTTCTCGAACAGCAGCACGCTTGGGTGCCCCGGCTTCAGGGTAAAGGTCGGCACGTCGTTGTCATAGCGGGCGCAGCGCGCGATCCGGTCGGCCGGGGTCACCGGCACCTTGGCGAGCGCCGCGTCGATCCGCGACATATCCGGCAGCTTCACGCTGGCAGGATCGCGGGCGTAGCGCGCGCCCATGCCCGCCGTTTCCTTCACGCTGAGGATCGCCGCGAAGCTGGGCGGTGTCTTGCTGGCGAAGGTCGGCGGCAGGGATTTGGTCATGCCAGGGACGACACTGTCAAGCGCGGCGCTGGCGGCCGGGCTGAGGATGATGTCCATCAGCGGGCTGGACGAGGAAAACGGCCGGTCCCGCAGTGGGCAATCCGTCACCGGCCGGGCAAATGCCGGTGAAGCCAGGCCCAGCACGGCCACAGCCGTCAGCCCAGCGCGCACAATGAGCCGCATCACAGCGTGCCTTCCTTGAGCAGTCCCGCCGCATGGTCGGCCGCGCGGGCGGACAACGCCATGTAGGTCAGCGACGGGTTCTGGCACCCGCTTGAGGCCATGGCCGCGCCATCGGTGATGAACAGGTTGGACACGTCATGCGCCTGGTTCCACTTGTTGAGCACCGATCTCTTGGGATCCTTGCCCATGCAGGCCGTGCCCATCTCGTGGATGCCGAGGCCAGGTGTCCCCGCTTCCTTGGCCTGGCTGATGACCATGCCCCCCGCCGCCTCGATCATCGCCTTGCCGTCGGCGAGGATTTGCTTGGTCATCTTCTCCTCGTTCGGACCGTGGGCGATGTTCACTTCGACCAGCGGGATGCCCCACATATCTTTCTTCGTTGCGCTGAGCGTGACCCGGTTGTCGGGATTGGGCAGCATTTCGCCAAAACCGGAAATATAGGTGAACCAGGGACCGAGCTTGGCGGCGCGGTCCTTGAGCTGGGCGCCGATCCCCGGCTGGCCCATGCCCGCGCGCCAGCTCATGCGCGAGACGCCGCCCTGGTAGCCATAACCGCGCACGAACCCGTCGCCGTCCTCGGTGACGTTGCGGAAGCGGGGGATGTAGATTCCGGTCGGACGGCGACCATGATAGAAGCTGTCGGCAGGACCTTTCAGCATCAGGCCGGCGGTCGAAAGTGCGAACAGGTGGTCCATGAGGTGGCGGCCGACCATGTCCGAAGAGTTCGCCAGCCCGCGCGGCATCGCTTCCGACTTCGAATTAAGCAGTATCTGCGCGGTGCCGATAGTGGAGGCGTTGAGGAAGACGATCTTCGCCTGCCAGGTCTTGCCCACCCTGGTGTTCTGGTCGATCGTCCGCACGCCTGTCACCTTGCCGGACACGGGATCGTGGATCAGCGAGTGAACGATGGCATCGGTGACGATAGTCAGGTTGCCGGTGCGCTGGGCGGCAGGCAGCGACGAACTGAGGCTGGAATGATAGGCGCCCAGCGAACAGCCGCGCTCGCACAGCGAGCGGGCCTGGCAGGTGTTGCGGCCAAGCTCCTCGTGATGCGGCTGTGCGACGGACAGGTTGGCAGTGCGGCCGGAAATGACCTTGCGGCCCGGGAACTTCGCCTCGATTGCAGCCTTGAACAGCAGTTCGCCGTCGTTGAGTCCAAATGCCGGCAGGAACTCGCCGTCAGGCAACTGCGGCAGTCCGTCCCTGTCACCGGCCACGCCGATGAACTTCTCGACATGGCTGTACCAAGGGGCGAGGTCTTCATAGCGGATCGGCCAGTCGCTGCCGTGGCCGTCCCTGGCGTTCGCCTCGAAATCCTGCGGCGACAACCGGTAAGACTGGCGACCCCACATGATCGAGCGGCCGCCGAGGTGATAGCCGCGGATCCATTCGAACGGCTTGTTTTCCGGAGTTATGTAGGGGTGCTCGTCGTCCTTGACCCAGTATTGCTCGGTCGCGGCGTTGATGGATGAGTTCTTCTGATGCTGGTAATGCCGCGCCAGGTCTTCCTCGGGGACCATTCCTGCATTAGGCACTTCCCAAGGAAGCAGCCCGTCAGTGTAGCTCTCGCCATGCACCAGCTTGCGCCCGCGCTCGAGCACCAGGACCTTGAGGCCGCGCTCGCACAATTCCTTGGCGGCCATGCCGCCGCTCATGCCGGAGCCGACGACGATTGCATCGAACATTGTCATAGTATTGCGCCTTTACGCTTAGAACATGCCCAACCCGCCGGTATTGCGGGTCTCGGGTGTTACCTTAATCGATGGCGTCCAGCCGCCGGGATTGTGCTCGTAGGTGAGCACGCTGGTCAGTGCTTCTTCTGAATAGAAAAACAGCAGGATGATAAGTTCGCGCAGCTTGGCATAGGCCGGATCGGCGACGGCGGGCCCTGCCATCATCGCCACCATGCCAGTGAGATGGCGTGTATCGGGCACGATCTTCAAAGCGGCCAGATCGTGGGCGGACAGCAGCGCGGTGCGCTTTTCCGGTGAAAGCGCGACAAAGCTCGCCTTCTCCTGCGCAAGAGCCTTGGCGTCGATCGACGCCAGGGCTCCTACCAGCTCGATCTTTCGCGCCGGCGACGCCCAGTTCAGCAGCAGGGCATCAAACTTTGCCGGAACCTTCGCGTCGATTGCGCCGGGCGTGTCGGTCTTCGGGATCATGGTATCGGCGACCGCGCTCAGCAGTGCCATGCGGGCAGGATTGAGGAAACGGCGGGCTCGCGGCGCGGGCACGGCCAGAGCCTCGACCGGCAAGGCCGCCGCGCCAAGCAGGAACGCCATGCGCCCCAGCATCGAGCGCCGGTCCATATCCAGAAAATCGTCCATTCGTTCTCTCCTTGTCGCAAGGCAGGATTTACCCGCCCTGAATTCTCTCAAGCCGCATCCCAACAATCGCGAATGTAGCGGTAGCCCCGGGTGTAGACCTCTTGCGGATTGGCGAAGAAATCGCGCCAGACCCGGGTGGCGGCAGCGAGTTCGGGCAATGCACGGCCAAAGGCCTCGATCGTCAGCCAACCCTCGTATTTCACTTCCTTGAGCACCGCGATTGCCTCGCGGATTTTTGCGTGTCCCTGCCCCGGTGTGCCGCGGTCGTTTTCCGAAACGTGGATGTGCGAAAGGTTACCCGAGGCGTGGATCGCCCGCAATGCCGCGATTGGGTCCTTCTCCTCGATGTTGGCGTGGAAGGTATCGTAAAGAATACCTACCCCGCCTTCCCCGACGCGCTCGGCATAGGACACCGCCTGTTCCATTGTATTGAGCAGATAGGCTTCGAAGCGGTTGAGCGGCTCAAGCCCGGGTGTAATCCCCGCCGCGCGCATCAGCGGCAGGACCTGGCGATGGACTTCGGCGCAGCGCTCCAGTTCATCGCCCGTTGGCGGCTCGCCGGAGAACACGCCCAGTGGCTGGAACCAGGGCCCGGCCATGACCTGCCCGCCCAGCACGTGGGCACAGCCGATCACCCGGGTGAGGTGCTCGACCGCGCCCGCCCGGGCCGAAGCCTCGGGCGAGAGCGGTGAATGCGCCTCGTCCGGGATCAGCGCGACGACGGTGCGTTCCAGCCCCAGGTCGTCGAGGACGCCGGCGAGCCAGCGGTAGTGGCCTTCGTCCGAAGCATCGAACACCGGCACTTCGACCCCGTCGAACCCGGTCGCCTTGAGCGCTTTCAGCACCGGAATGTGCTCCTGCGTCACATGCCCGGTCCACAGCAGCAGGTTCATGCCGATCTTCATGCGTGTCAGCCTTTCCGATTTCTGCGTTCGAACAGCCACACCGCGCCGAAGATAAAGAACAGCGCCACCGCTATCAAAGCGATCATCTGGAACGATTCCCGGGCGGCAAAGCCAAGCACCCGATTCATTTCCGGCCCGGGCTGGAGCGATTCGAAGGCCGCCGCTCCGCCTGCCGCCTTGAGCTTTGCGGCATCGTAGATTTTCCCGATCTGGGGCAACACGAAATAGATCGCCATTGCGCCAGCAAAACCAAGCAGGCCGATGGTCCACGATCCGCCATCGGGATAGCGCCGCGCGGCTGCGGCGAGCATGGTCGGCCAGGTGAAACAGACCCCGATCGCCCAAAGCGACGCGGCAAACAGCGCGCTGAAGGGAGAATTGGCCGTACTCAGCAGGTAAAGTCCGATCGCCGCAGGCGCAGTGCACAGGCAAAGCAGCCCCATGTCGGAAAAACGATGCTCCAGCGCGCCTGCAAAATGGCGCATGACGAACATGATCGCCGCCACATAGACTAGCACGAGTATGCCCGGCATGCCGACAGTCTGGCTGAGTGCGACATCAACCCAGGCACCGGGACCAAGCTCGGTGGAGGCAGTCAGGAACATGATTCCGAAGAAAATCCAGAAACTCGGCCGCTTGAACGGCTCGGCAAGCATCTGGTTGAAAGATACTCCCTTGGCCGTGCTTTCCGTCTGGGGAAATGTGTGACGCAGCGCCCAAAGGCCAAAAATCAGGCCCGGTACCATGATCAGGGCGATCAGCACGCGCCAGTTGACGCCGAGCTGGCTGACCAACCCGGCGCTGAGCAGCCCGCCAACGATCAGGCCGAACGGCCACCAGGCATGGAGCGAATTTAGTTTGCCGGTCTTGTCATCGGGATAGATCGTCGCGGCGAGCGGGTTGATAGAGCCCTCGGTTGCACCCCAGCCAAAACCGGAAATGACCATGCCAGCGGTCAGCACACCGTAAACGAGCGAAACGCCATGCATCGTCGGCGCCATCAAGATCAGCGCCGGGCCGACGATGAAGCAGGCAGAGGCGAACAGGATCACCCGCTTTGCCCCGATCCGGTCGAGTAGCGGGCTAATGACCAGCAGGCTGAGCGCAAAACCGAGAAACGCATTGCCAAGGGTCGAGGCGATCATCTCGCCCGAATGAGCAGGCGCAATGGGATCGAAAAGTTCCTTCTTGATCGCACCCGATGCACCCACCCGGATGGCGTTGGCCGTGGCTGCGGTGAACAGCGCCAGCGCGCTGATCCAGAATATCGACTTGTGGTTGGCCGGTGGCCCTGCCTGTTCATTCATTACTCAACTCCCCCTAACTCAGCCCCAGCACCGATCGCACGAGGTCCATGTCGGCCCCGATTCCGGCGAAGTCATCGAATGCTTTGTCCGCCTTGCGGATCATGTGGCGGGCGATGAACGGTGCCCCTTCCGCCGCCCCTTGCTCGGGGTGCTTGTAGGCGCACTCCCATTCGAGCACTGCCCAGCCATCGTAGCCATAGTGTGTCAGCTTGGTGAAAATCCCGCCGAAGTCGATCTGTCCGTCGCCGAGCGACCGGAATCGGCCCGGGCGTTCCGCCCATCCTGAGTAGGAGCCATAGACTCCGGCTTTTCCATTTGGTCGGAATTCCGCGTCCTTGACGTGGAAAGCCTTGATCCGCTCGTGGTAGAAATCGATGAACTGCAGGTAGTCGAGCTGCTGCAGCACGAAGTGACTGGGATCGTAGAGGATATTGGCGCGCGCGTGATTGCCGACCGCTTCGAGGAACCGCTCGAAGGTCACCCCGTCGTGCAGGTCCTCGCCTGGATGGAGCTCATAGCAGAGATTGACGCCGTTCTCATCGAACACATCGAGGATCGGCGTCCAGCGGCGCGCGAGTTCGGCAAAGCCCTCCTCGACGAGGCCAGCCGGGCGCTGCGGCCAAGGATAGACCGTGTGCCACAAGAGCGCACCGGAAAAAGTTGCATGGGCGGTGCAGCCGAAGCGGCGGCTGGCCTTGGCGGCAAGCCGCAACTGCTGGTTCGCCCAGTCGGTGCGAGCAGCCAGGTTGCCATGAAGCGCGGCGGGGGCGAAGCCGTCGAACAAGGTGTCATAGGCGGGATGCGTGGCGATCAGCTGGCCCTGCAGATGCGTGGACAGCTCGGTTACCTCGACGCCGTTGGCCCGGCAGATCCCCTGAACCTCGTCGACGTAATCCTGGCTTTCGGCCGCGCGTTCGAGATCGAACAGCCGCGCATCCCAAGTAGGTATCTGCACGCCCTTGTAGCCCAGGCCGCCCATGTATTTCGTGATCGCATCGAGCGTGTTGAACGGTGCTTCGTTACCGGCAAACTGCGCGAGGAAGATCGCTGGGCCCTTCATGGTTCCTTCCTTCCAGAATTCATATCCACGCGGAGAAGAGGGGGTCTGACCATTATGCAATCTCCACCCAGACCGCGCCCCGGCGGCTGGATTCAAGGCTTGCGCGCAGGAAGTTCATTCCTCGTAGCGCGTCGTCCATCGTTGCATAGCCCGGCTCATCGGCAGGCGCAGTTGCGCCGCGCAGTCGCTCGCCAAAGGCGCGGTAGATATTGGCGAAGGCTTCAAGATAGCCTTCTGGATGCCCCCCAGGGATACGCTGGATCGCAAGTACGTCGCTGGCGAGATAGGCCCGGTTCGCCCCGGCGTGCCATATCTCCGTCGGCTTGTCGCGGTAGCCAATGCGTAGGGTATTGGGCTCTTCCTGCCGCCAGTGCAGCCCGGCCTCCTCGCAGTATACATCGATGGCAAGGTCGTTGATGTCGCCGACCAGCACCTGGCTGGCCGTCAGCGTTCCCTTGCCGCCGCCCGACAGCCGGAACAGCGCGGCACCATCGTCGTCGATCTCGCGGCCGGGCAGCATGGTGAGCTCGGCGCAGATCGATGAGATCCGTTCGCCGGTGATGAATTCGACGAGGTTGGCGGCATGGGTACCGATGTCGCCAAACGCTCCCGCAGCGCCGGATCGCTTTGGATCGACGCGCCATTCGGCCTGTTTGTTGTTATTGACGTCCACGGCCCGGCTCAACCAGTCCTGCGTGTACCTGACTGCAACCCGGCGCACTTTGCCGAACTGGCCGGAAGCCACCATGCGGCGCGCCTGCTTGACCAGCGGATAGCCAGTGTAGGTGTGGGTGACTGCAATCCGCCGACCGGTACGCGCTGCGACATCGGCAATAGCCTGGGCATTGGCAATGGTGTCCGCCAGCGGCTTGTCGATGATGACGTCAAAGCCCGCTTCCATTGCGGCGATGGCCGGCGGCGCATGCATGTGGTTGGGCGTGACGATCGACACCGCCTCTATCCGCACATCCGCCGGAAGCGCCGCCTCGCGCTCCAGCATTACCTGCCAGGAGCCATAGTTGCGCTCGTCGGGAACGCCTATTTCAGCGCCCGATGCCCGAGCCTTTTCAGGCGTCGAGGAGAAGGCTCCCGCCACCAGTTCCCAGTTTCCGGCGATACGCGCTGCGATACGGTGAACGCCGCCGATGAAGGCCCCCTGCCCGCCGCCGATCATGCCATACCGGACAGGTTTCACGGCTTGGCGGCTATGGCGGACGCGTCGCACCCCTCGCCCTGCTGCCGCAGGGCCCAGGACAGCGCACCTTCGAGCATCTTGCGGGTTTCCGGCTCGGCAAAGGCTTCGGCACGGTGGCCAAAGGCAGTATAGAAAATCCGTCCCTTGCCGATGCAGTGAGCCCATGCGACCGGGTGGTCCGTGCCCATGCGCAGGTTCTTGCCGAAAGGACCCTCGGGATTGTAGGTCTTCTCATCGACCGTCGCGAGAATGGTGTAGCCCTTCGTACGCGGCGACTTGTCAAAGGAATACCATTCCTCGGTCCGCTTCCAGCTGTCGGGGAGATCTTTCGCCGCCGGATGCATCTTGTTCTCGGAATGGACCGCCGCTTCCTGGAACTGCGGGCTCAGCGTGTGCATGGTGAAATGCGTGCCGATCACTTCGTTCTGGTACCAATGCCAGCCCTCGTGCGAATTGTCGCCCGCGGCATGAAGGCCGACATAGCCGCCGCCATTTTCCAGGAAGGTCTTGAACGCGGCCTGTTGCTGCGGCGAGAACAGGTCGCCGCTGGCATTGTCGAACACCACCACGTCGAAGTGCGACAGGATATCGCGTGACATCACTGCGCCGTTCTCGGTCTGGAAATGGCCCCAGCCGTGGGCATCGGCGAGATCGGCAAAGAACTTGTTGCCTGCCGGAATAGCCTCTTCATGACGGTACCCGTTGGTCTTGGAAAAGATCAGTATGGCAGGGCGTTTGAGGTCGGCCGGAATGGCAGGCGGCACGGTCTCGTGCGTGTGATAGCCGCCCAGCATAGTGCGCGTGATTGTGTCCCGGTAACGAATCGTCTGGACTGCGAAAAATGCGACCGCCGCTAGCAAAATCCATCCGAGAATCTTGAGGATACGCTTCATTGCCTCTCCCTGCGACGACCAGATCGTTCCGGCAATTCGCTCGCTGCGTTAACGCTACCACCGTTACTTAACCGGAGAATTAGACGGGTGCAAGCCCGGCCTGCATCAGGTCGCCATCAGGACTTCGGGGGACCGACGGAATCCCGCCTCACCAGTTCGTACTGCGCTTTCACCAACTGAGCGGGCACCGCCATGCCGCGCCGCTTGCTTCCGATCGCCTCGACCAGCAGGACCAGGGCCTTTGCCGCCATCTCCCCCACCGGTTGGCTGATCGTCGTCAATTCTGGCCAGACCGACTGCGCCACGAGCGTATCGTCGAAGCCGCAGACTGAGAGGCCGCCCGGCACGTCCAGGCCTTGGCGATGCGCGACCGAGATGACTGCTGCGGCCATGTCGTCGTTGGCCGCGAAGATGGCGGTAGGTGGCTCCGGCAGGGCAAGCAGCGCCTCGGTCGCGCTCAGGCCCGAGCGATATGAGAAATCACCGGTCGTGATATGCGCGGGATCCACATGGAGCCCAGCTTCGCGCAAGGCGCGGTTGTAACCGGCCTGGCGCAGGCGGCAGACGGAAAGCTGCGGTGGTCCGTTGATGTAGCCAATCTGGGTGTGGCCGCTGGCGACGAGATGCGCCGTGATGGCATGAGCGGCGGTCTCGTCGTCGATTCCGACCCCTTGCCCAATGGCTGAGGGCCGGGTCGCGGCGATCCTGCCCACTTCAAGACCGGCTTCGGATAGCGCCCGCAGTATCTCGGGATCGTCGCAGAGCAGGCCGGGCAGCAACACCCCATCCACCCGGTGCCGGGCCAGGCGGCTGGCCATTTCGTCGAGCGGCTCGCCCTCGGTAAACGGCTCGATCTCCAAAATGACGTCGCTCTTCCGCGACTGGGCGAGGCAGCCCATCAGCAGCGCGCTCATGAAGGCGGCACTGGGATTGTTGAACAAGAGCGTGATGCGGCATTGGCCCTGGCCAGCCAGGCTGCGCGCTGCGGCATTGGGGACATAACCCAACGCTTCGACGGCCTGCAGCACCTTCTCGCGGGTTGCGGGCAGCACCCGCGCCTCGTTGTTGACAACGCGCGAAACCGTCATCGGCGAAACGCCGGCGGCCCGCGCGACATCGGCCACGGTCGGCCCGGTGCCGCCCCTGCGTGATGTCCGGCTAGCTTCGCGCCTTGCGTGTTTGATGTCGTCCATCCCGGGTTGCCTATGGTTCCTCGGCCCGGAAGGCAAGAGCTGAAGGGGGCTTGCCACGTCCACCTTGGTAGCGTTACCCTAAACTTCCAGATAGGCGTGAATGAGAATGTCCCCGCCAAGATCCGCGACCGGATTGCCGGCGTGAGGTCAAGGTCAACATCGAGGCCAACCACGCCACGCTTTCGGCCACACTTTCGAGCACGAGATCGCCATGGCCCGCGCACTCGGTATCTTCGGCTCGATTGACGCCAACCGCGGCGATCCACAGAACGGCTGGGATACCGACCAATTTCCCAACTCGGTCGAGGAGACGACGCTGGCCATGCTCGAAGTGATCCGGGCAGGCGGCTTCACCACTGGCGGCTTCAACTTCGACGCCAAGGTGCGCCGCCAGTCAGTCGATGCGGCAGACCTGTTCCATGGCCACATCGACGCATTCCGAGCCGAACGCTACGCCGGATGGCAGGGCAAACTGGGCAAGGCAATCCACGCCAACGGCGCGACAGTCGCCAGTGTCGCAGAACACGCCATCGAGTCGAACTGCGCGCCTGAATCCCGGTCCGGTCGGCAGAATGGTGCGAGAACCTCGTCAGTCGGTTTCCCTAACGAAGGCCACCGCATTCCCCCCAAAGCCTTGCCTTGCGCCGAAGATACCGCTACCATGGTCGACATAAATTTTGAGAAAATCCAGTCAAAAATGGCCAAATTGCAGTCTGCCTGAGAATGCCAGATGCAATTTGCCCAAAGGGCTAGGCCTGACAGTGCCGTCCCAATATTGAACGGGAGTGAGAGTATGACCGGATTTGGAGCTTGTGCCGGGCTGCGGCCCTTGCTGTGGGGCGCTTCGCTGCTAGCCGCCTGGCCCGTGCTCGCCTCTGCGCAGAACGCACCCGCGCCGCAGCCCCCAGCAGAGCGGACGCTCGAACAACAGTTCCAGGACCCACCCCAATCCGCTCGCCCGCGCGTTTGGTGGCATTGGATGAACGGCAACGTCACGAAGGACGGCATCGCCAAGGACATGGCCTGGATGAAGCGCGTCGGCATCGGCGGCCTGCAAAACTTCGACGCCAACCTACAGACACCTCAGGGCGTGGAGAAACGTCTCGTCTACATGCAACCGGACTGGAAAGACGCCTTCCGCTTCACCGCCAGGGAGGCCGACCGGCTCGGGCTGGAACTGGCGATTGCCGCGTCGCCGGGCTGGTCGGAAACCGGCGGCCCCTGGGTGCCGCCGGGGGACGGCATGAAGAAGCTGGTGTGGAGCGAGACCCAGATCACGGGGGGGCGGCGGTTTACCGGCGAGCTCGCAGCACCACCCACAACGACCGGTCCTTTTCAAACCGCCAAGGACCCTGCCAACCTTGAGGAGGCCATGAGTGGAGCAAAGCCGCCAGCGCCGCCACAGTTCTATGCCGATGCGCGGGTGCTTGCCTTCCCGGTAGACAGGACAGCACCACTCGCTGTGCCGACGATTACCGGGCCAGATGGCAAGCCGGTGGATTCCTCCGCCATGTCTGACAGCGACCTCGAAACCATGGTATCGATCCCCAAGTCCGGTAAGGACCCAGCGATCACTTTCGCTTATTCCAAGCCACAGACCATCCGCTCGGCCTCGATCTATTTGCCGGGCGCAGGAAACGTGATTCTTGGCACCAACCTCGGACCGCGTCTCGAAGCTAGCGACGACGGCAAGATCTGGCGGGCCATGGCTGAGATGCATTCCAGCGGTGCGCCTGCCACCGCGAGCTTTGCCCCAGTCACCGCCCGCTGGTTTCGCGTGGTCTTTGGCACAGCCAAGGGCAACGGCTTCTCGCTGGGTGGCATGGCCCCGGGCGTCGACCTGACTCCACTTGGCGGCGGCGCGAACTTTGCGATGCCGTCCACGCCGTCGATCAATATCGGCGACCTCCGTCTCTCGGGCGAAGCCAGGGTCGATGCCTTCGAGGCCAAGGCCGGATACGCGATCGAGCCTGATTACTACGCTATGAGCAAGGGCGTAGCCGACGAAGCCGGCCTTGATCCGGCCAAGGTCATCGATATCACCGACCGAATGACGTCCAACGGCACGCTCGACTGGACGCCGCCAAAAGGTTTCTGGCGAGTCCTTCGCCTCGGCTATTCGCTGACTGGAAAGACCAACCATCCCGCCACGCGCGAAGCGACCGGGCTCGAAGTCGACAAGTTGGACGGAGAGGCCGTCAAACGCTACCTCGATCACTACATCGGCATGTACCGGGATGCGGCAGGGGCCGACATGGTCGGCGGACGCGGCGTCCGTGCCATTCTTACCGACTCCACCGAAGTCGGCCCGGCCAACTGGACTCCGCGGATGGTCGAGCGGTTCAAGGCCGCGCGCGGTTACGACCCTACGCCCTGGCTACCCGCGCTGACCGGCGTGCTGGTCGGCTCGCGCGCGCAAAGCGACAAGTTTCTCTACGACTATCGCCGCACGCTGGCCGAACTGATCTCGTCCGACCACTACGGTACGGTCGCAGATGTCGCGCATGCCAATGACCTCATCGTTTATGGCGAGGCCCTGGAAGACCGGCGCCCTTCGCTAGGCGACGACATGAGTATGCGCAGCCACGCCGACATCCCGATGGCGGCCATGTGGACGCACGACCGCACCGCGGGCCCCCGCGTCTCCTACCTCGCGGACATCAAGGGCGCGGCCTCAGTCGCACACATCTATGGCCAGAACCTCGTCGCGGCGGAATCGCTGACGGCCTTCATGGCGCCTTGGGCCTTTGGCCCAGCGGACCTGAAGCGGGTGATAGATCTCGAATTCGTCCTCGGCGTAAACCGCCCGGTTATCCACACCTCGGTCCACCAGCCGGTGGACGAAAAGAAGCCCGGCTTCTCACTGTGGATCTTCGGCCAGTACTTCAACCGGCACGATGCCTGGGCGGAGCTGGCCAGGCCTTGGGTTGATTATATCTCGCGCAATTCGCTGATGCTGCAGCAGGGGCGCAACGTTGCCGACGTCGGTTATTTCTATGGCGAAGAAGCGCCGCTGACCGGCCTCTACGGCTTCAGCAAGATTGCCGACGCGCCCAAGGCCAATGCCTACGACTTCATCAGCGCCGATGCGCTTTCCTCGATGCTGCAGAACGATGGAGACGAACTGGTCGCCCCCGGAGGCGCCCGCTACAAGGCGCTCTACCTCGGCGGCTCCTCGCGCAGAATGACGCTGGGAGCGCTGCGCAAGATCGCCGATCTTGCGCAGCGCGGCGCGACGATCATCGGCCCCAGGCCGGAAGAAAGCCCGAGCCTTGCCGGCGATGCCGCCGAGTGGTCATCGCTGGTGGCAAGGCTCTGGGCGGGCAACGCAGTGACATCGGTCGGCAAGGGCCGGATCATCGCTTCGACCGACATCGACGCGGCGCTCGCACGGATCGGCGTCGCCTCAGATTTCGACTACTCCGGGGGACAGAACCGCGAGGACCTGCCGTTCATCCACCGCAGGCTTGGCGACGGCGACAGCTATTTCGTGGTTAACCGACGCGATGCGCCCGTCTCAGTCGAAGCCAGGTTTCGGATAACTGGCAAGGCGCCCGAGCTATGGCACGCGGAAACCGGCACCTCGGAGCCGGTTTCCTATGAGATCAGGGACGGCTTCACGGTCGTGCCGCTCCAGCTTGGTGCCGATGAATCTGTCCACGTGGTATTCCGCAAACGAGCCGTCTCGCAGTCGCTGACCGTCGCCCCGGCGGCAGCAGTGCAGCTCGCCGCAATCGCGGGCCCCTGGACGGTTTCGTTCCAGACCGGCCGGGGCGCCCCGGCCAGCACCACGATGGCGAGCCTTGCCCCGCTCAACGAGAATAGCGATCCTGGAATAAAATATTTCTCCGGGGAAGCGACCTATGCCCGGGAGTTCACTGCACCAAGGGCCTGGAAGCCCGGCCGGCCACTTTGGCTCGATCTTGGCGAAGCGCGCGAAGTGGCCGAGGTCACAGTCAACGGCAAGGTAGCCGGAAATTCCTGGCACGCGCCCTACCGGATCAATATCGGTGGTTTCGTCAAATCCGGACGGAACTCCTTGTCGATCCGCGTCGCCAACCTTTGGGTCAACCGCATAATCGGCGATGCCCAGCCCGGCGCGACGAAAATCACTTGGTTCACTGGGCCAGGCTACCGCAAGGACGCCCCCCTGAGGCGGTCGGGCCTTATCGGGCCGGTAACGTTGCTCGGCTCCGCGTTTAAAAGATAATTGTGTGAAAGCCGCAGCGCAGCAACCAACCGCTCGCGACAAATTCAGTCATCAATCGCAGGCCCAATGGCGACCCGGTCGCGGGCAACTGCGGCCCGTCTCGGTACCGTCTAAGGCCTGTGTTACTCACAGGCTATGGTTCGTGGAGCGGATCAGGGACGCGACGAATGATGAACCGATGTTGGTGCAATCGAAGGCATGCAGGCCGAAATGTTCGGTCAGCGACCTGAATGCGCCGACGCCGCGCGCCGAATTGCCCTTCTGATCGAGCCGCGGTGAATAGCTGGCGATGCCGAGCTGGCGGTTGACCACCCCGACCATGCCGCCTCCCACGCCGCTCTTGGCCGGAACACCAACGTCAAATGCCCAGTGCCCGGCATAGTCATACATGCCGCATGTGAACATCACCGAAAGCGTGCTTCGCACCGCACCAATATCAAATGCAGGTTTTCGCGACGTTATGGCTGTTCCCATATTCGCAAAAGTTGCGCCCATGCGGGCCAGGTCGGAGGCTGTGACGCTGATCGAGCATTGGCGGAAATAGAGATCAAGCGCGTCATCGGGCGCAACCGCGAGTCCTTTGCTTGCCAGCAGCAGGTGAGCAATTGCCCGATTGCGATGGCCCGTTTCCATCTCCGACTGATAAACCGCTTCATTGAGTTCAAGAGGACGCCCTGCAGCAAGCGAAAAGCGATCGAGGAGAATGTCGAATGCGCCCGCACCAAGGTGTTCACGCAGAATTCCCGCAATGGCTATCGCACCGGCATTGACCATGGGATTGAATGGACGATTTGTCGCAGGATCGAAGACGATCGCGTTGAATGGATCGCCGCTTGGCTCAACGCCAACCCTCGTGCTGACCAGTTCAGACCCCGCGACTTCCAGTGCAAGGCAGAATGCGAAAGCCTTGGAAATGGACTGGATCGTGAAGGGCACCTCAGCATCGCCAATGGTGTAGAGATTCCCGTTTGCAGTGGCGATGGCGAGTCCGAAGTGGTCGGGATTGGC
>JBDSSP010000071.1:0-11536 GCA_039928735.1 Novosphingobium sp.
AGCATGCTGATCCACGGCGATACGCACCTCGGCAACCTCTATGTCGATGTGGACGGCGAACCGGGTTTCTTCGATAGCCTGCCGCATCTCGCTCCGGCGATGTACGAGATCAGCTACCACATCACCGGCGCGCTCGATGTCCCGGTGCGGCGGGCGCACGAACGGGCCCTGGTCGAGCATTACCGGCAGGAGCTGATCAAGTGCGGCGTCGATGCGCCATCGCTGGACGATTTCATGCACCAGTTCGGGGTGTTCCTGGCGAATGGTTATGCGATCTTCCTGGTCAATGCGTCGGAGTTCCAGCCCGAGGCAATCAACACCGCCTACACCGCGCGGTTTTCATCGGCGATGCTGGATCACGATACGATGGGGTTGTTGGAGGCGCTTGAATGAGTTCGCTGTAATACGGTTACCGTCGGCTTCCGACGACATTTCGGTCGTTACCGAACGAATCTAGCTTGCTCAAGGCCTGCCGTTCGCCGAAAGATATAACGTAGGACGGTTGTCGATCAGTGGGAGTCACCGGGCCCTATGAAAATTAAGATGAATTGGGAGGGGGCAGATGCGGTGGATATTAGTTGCTACGGTCTTGCTGATTGCCGGTTGTAGCAAGCCTGCGAATGATACCAGCGGAGATCACGCAGCCACGCCACGGGTGGGTATTTCCTCGGCACCTGGAGTTTCTCTCACGTATCTGTACGGCTTTCGCTTGCCGGTGGAACGGATCGCCAGCGTCCAGGAGGAGCACGCCGCACAGTGTGAGGCACTAGCTGCTCCGCGATGCCGCATCGTCGGTATGACATATGACGTTAGCCGGGATCGCACGGTTACTGCGTCAATTCAGTTCAAGCTCGCCCCCGAAATGGCTCGGCATTTTGGTAAGCAGGGTGTGGACGCCGTGGTCAAGCGCGGTGGGATGCTCGCTAGTTCCAAAATCGAGAGCGAAGAATCGGGCACCGTTATTGCCGATGCCGAGCGCGACCGAGCATCGGTTGAAGCTGAGCGCTCGCGGATTGAGAAGCAGCTTGCACAGCCCAACCTGGGTTCGCCCGAGCGGATCGAACTGCAGGCAAAGTTATCTGAGCTCGCCAACGCCATTCGCGAGTCACAGACGACGAGAAGCGAAGCTGCCTCGAAACTCGCCAGTACACCCATGACATTCATTTACGAGTCGGGAGATGTCGATCTTAGCCTGAGCGACGGGCCGATCCTGGGGGCTATCAAGGACGGTTGGTCGAACATAGTCGCCGGTTTCGCCCTCATTCTCATGATGCTGATCACCGTGTTGCCATGGATTGGGACTTTAGCTCTGATAGTTTGGTTATGGCGCCGCTTCGGGGCACGTTTGGGATCGCGACGGGAGCCGAATGACGAGCAATAGAAACTGATTTCACAGACCGCCCGATTACGCGCACAACAGCAACTTTTCCGGTTTGTCGCTCCAAAACCCGACAGTCAGCTCACCACCCCAAAGCACCCATCCTCCCGTTCAAGTCGCCCGCGTATTGCCCCCATCGATGCGGAGCAGTGCCCCGGTGGTGAAGTCCGACCTTGGGCTCGCGAGGAATGCGACTGCGGCGGCGATTTCTTCGGCGCGGCCGAGGCGGGGGACGGGTTGCTGGCCGCGATCCTGGGTGAAAATCCGCTCCTGCTCGGCGAAATCGTCGGGCCAGCCACTTTGTTTGGCCAGTGTAACGATCCAGCGCTTGGCCTGAGGGGTCAGCACAGTGCCGGGCACCACGGCATTGACGGTGATGCCATACTGTCCCAGCCGCCGCGCGAGGTTACCGGTCAGGTGATCCAGCGCGGCCTTGGCGGCGCCGTACTCAAGCAGGTTGCCCGTTAGCTGCTTGCCGCCGACCGAGGAGATGTTGACGATCCGGCCCCAGTGCCGCTCGATCATGCCGGGGGTCAGCGCTTGCGCGAGGCGAATGGTCGAGGTGACATTGAGGCTGAAGCTGTGCTCCCAGTCCCCGGAGCTCATTTCGGTCCAGTCGGGATTGCCGTCCTTGACTACGCCGCCGGCGCTGTTGACCAGGATGTCGATGCCGCCGAAGGCTGCCAGCGCGGTTTGGGCGATGGCGGAGCAACCGGCGTCGTCGGTCACTGCGCCCAGCGCTACCGCGGTCCTGACGCCCAGCACGGCGCATTCCGCGGAGACCGCTTCGGCGCGGATGCAGTCGCGACCGTGGATCACCACGTCGACGCCTTCTGCTGCCAGCTCGCGCGCGCAGGCGGCGCCGATGCCCGAGCTGCTGCCGGTGATCAGGGCACGCTTGCCCTTGAGCTGCAGGTCCATCGCCTATCCCTCAGTCGGTGCCCGGAAATGGCTGTTCTCGGCCCACCACTCGGTTTTCACCTTGCGGTGTGCGATCAACCATTCGCCATCGACCTTGCGGAATTGATCGGTGTAGACCCCGCAGTGATCCGGCCCGACATCGGTCATCACCACCCAATAGGTGCGCGCCCTGGCGCTGTCCGGCCCGGTCAGTTCGATGCGCGAAGTGGTGAGGTTATGGCGGACTAATTTGGCTCCGCGCGGGGTATCCGCAGATTTGGGTTCGTCGCGCCAGGCTGATTGCCAGGCAAGGATTTCGGCGCGGCTGGCATAGCGAAAGCCGCCCGCGCGGGCCGATTCCAGAATGCCATCCTCGGTGAAACAGGCGGCGAAGTCCTCGGCGCGCAGGCTGTCGCCCGAGTGGTTGTATTTCGCCATCGTGTCGCGGATGGCCTCGCGGGCGAGCAGGTCTTCGAGGGTCATGGGTTGGATAACCGTTGCTCGGCATCCTTCGACAAGCTCAGGATGAGCGGGCGTTGTGTATGCGGCATTCCCCAATACCCGATCATGCTGAGCCTGTCGAAGCACATGCGCAACATCAGATCGTCAACCCGGCATCGACATTGATTGCCTGCCCCGTCACCGTGCGCGCCTGATCGGAAGCAAGGAACAGCGCCATATGCGCAATGTCCTCTGGCGTGGAAACGGTCCGAAGCGCCACCCGGTCCGCCGATTCCTGCCACAGCACCTGCTCATCCACGCCGCGTTCCGCAGCGACGCGTTTGTAATAGTTTCCGAGGAGTTCGGTTGCGATTGAGCCGGGCACCAGACAGTTTGCGCGGATGCCGTGCGGGCCGACTTCCTTGGCGATGGTCTTGGTCAGCACGACCAGAGCAGCCTTGGCGGCAGAATAGTGGCTTTTGCGCTCCATCCCGCCCCAGCATGCGCCCGATGAAAAGGTGACAATCGCGCCTTTTTTGCGCTCGAGCATCGAGCGATTGAGCACCTCGCGGGTGCACAGCATCGCGGCCATGCAATCGACCTTGTAGGTGTCGATCATGTTGTCGACGGTCTGCTCCCAGATCCACAGGTCCTTCCCGGGCTGGGCGGCGTTGCTCATCATCACATCGACCTGGCCCCACTTGTCCATCGCCGCGCCGACCATGCGGGCAACGTCGGCCTCGCTGGTGACATCGGCTGTCATGCCGATGGCCTGATCGCCGATTGCGTGCGCCACTTCCTCACACAGATGCCCCTTGCGCGCGGCGAGCACAACCTTCGCGCCTTCTGCCGCCATCATCCGCGCCATGACAGGCCCAAGCCCGCTACTCGCCCCGGTGATGATCGCGACTTTTCCTTCGAAGCGGCTCATATGGTCAGTATCCTCTTCATGACTTCGTGGCTTTCATCAGAGCCATCGAGCGCACGGTTGAATTTTTCCTGGACCCGCCAGCCTTCCGGTGTGCGCACCAGATTCCAGTGGTTGATCGCCGCGCGCCAGACGAACCAGCGGTCACCCTCGCGCTTGATGACCAGCGAATAGCCGACCGCATCGGCCGTATCGCCGCTGACCGTGATCTTGGGCGTCGCCGACATATGCGCCGAGCCGATATTGGTGAGTTCGACATGACCCTCCTGCCGCCAGACATGGCCGAGCGGTTCGGGAGCTTCGAGCCGCTTGGTGCCGCCGCCCGCCAGGCCATAATTATACCCGCCGCCCGGCACCCATTGCGCCTTGGCTTCCTCGACCGAGCAACTGTCGGCAAGCGGGCCGTAGCTCATCAGCAGGTTGAGGATTTCAAGGTGATCTTCGGCTTTCTGCAGCCGGGCTTCGAGCGCGGCAAGGCGCGTTTCGGTGTTCATGCATCTTCCTCGAGTGGCCGCGAGGTTGCTTCGGCGGGCCGGCCCGAGCGGGTCTTGAGGTCGAAGCCGATCATGTCGACGTCGTCCTCCACGCCCACCCCCATCGACGCCGCGGCCCAGCCGAGCATGACGTAGTTGCCGATGGTGAACAGCAGGTCCATCATTTGACGGCGATCATAAAAGCGCGACAGTTCGGCCCAGGTCGCATCCGACAGCTTCGAATCGCGATAGAGCTCATCGACCGCCATGAGCACCGCACGGTCCTCGTCCTGGCTCAGCCAGATTGCGGCGGAGGGGCCATCGCGCACAGCGGCGATTTCCTCGATGGTGAGCCCGGCCTTCAGGCCATAGCCGACGTGATAGTGCCACTCATAACCGCATTGCAGGTGCCACGCGGTGCGCAGCACCACCAGTTCGCGCGGGCGCACGGCGAGCAATGAGGCCAGCAGCAGGTGTTTGCCGAAGGTGTGGTAGGCATTGGCCAGATCGGGGTGATTGGCCATCGTCATGGTCATGTTGGTGCGCGAGCCGTTTTCCCAGGCATCGGGCTCACCCCAGAAAGCAAAGACATCACGCGCTTCGTCGGTCCATTCCTCGCGCGGCAATCTGCCGATGCGAGGGGCTTCGTCTCCAGTCATCTCCGCTCCCGATTCTTGTTTCGGGTCGCAGGTTCAGCCGGGACCGGGCCGGGGTCAAGCGCAGATATGGGTGATGGAATTCAGAGCACTCGGCAGACGGTCAGCGGCGGACCGGGTCAACCGCGGTTCCCGCACCTTGCATCAGTCCCTCCAGTCGGGCGGCGCGCAGTTCGGCTTCGTGTGCCCGGGCTTCTGAATCGCGCAGTCGAGCCTCGTAATCGCGGAGCCGCGCTTCGGAATCGAGCGCGGCTTCGTTCACGATGGTGTCGCTGCGCACGGCTTCGTCCCTGACAACCTCGTTGCGGCGGCGGCGAAACGCGTCAAATCCCCACCATAGCTGCGAATGCGCAAAGACCAGGAACAGCCCACCAATGATCGCGAGGTTCTTCATCGCATTGGTGGCCTGGGCCGGGTCGGAAATCTGGTTGTGGAAATAGAGCGTCGCCAGAAGCGTGAAGCCCGCCAGCAGGATTGCCGTCAGCCGCGTGAACACGCCGAGCACAAGGCAGAGCCCTGCAACAATTTCGAACACTCCTGCGGGGATTGCCAGCTCTTTGGGCAGGCCGACTGCAGCGATCTGGGCCGCAGTGCCACTGACATCCATCAACTTGTGCGCGCCCGAAACCAGAAAGATAACAGCGATCAGGATGCGGCCGATAATGGCAAATATGGTGGACATGTCGACCAACCTCGTCGCGATCGTGCAAAATGCACAGACTAGCGCAAGTTGAACCAGTTAGCGGGCCGAATGTTCCCTTGCTGATCTGGCATCACTGCGCAACGCATGGTTACTAGCCTTAAAGCTTCGACGCCTTTACAGTTTCGGCAGCGTCACGCCCTGCTGGCCCATGTATTTGCCGGCGCGATCGGCATAGCTGACCTCGCAAGGCTCGTTGCCCTGCAGGAACAGGAACTGACAGGCGCCTTCGTTGGCATAGATCTTGGCGGGAAGCGGCGTGGTGTTGGAGAATTCCAGCGTGACGTGGCCCTCCCAGCCGGGCTCCAGCGGGGTCACGTTGACGATGATGCCGCAGCGCGCATAGGTGCTCTTGCCGAGGCAGATCACCAGCACATCGCGCGGCACGCGGAAATATTCGACCGTGCGGGCCAGCGCGAACGAATTGGGCGGGATCACGCAGACGTCGGTCTTGCGGTCGACGAAGCTGTCGGGATCGAAATCCTTGGGATCGACGATTGACGAATTGACGTTGGTGAAGATCTTGAAATCGTCGGCCACCCGCGCGTCATAACCATAGGACGAGAGGCCGTAGGAGATGCACCCGTCGCGGCGCTGGGCCTCGACGAAGGGCTCGATCATCGCGTGCCCGAGCGCCTGCTCGCGGATCCATTTGTCAGAGAGAATCGCCATGGCGGGGTGATGGCGCAAGGTGCGGAGCGGGGCAAGTGGGTTGAAAAACCTATTTGGTTATTTTCTTGACTATCGCTAACGTTCTCTTTATGTTCTTGTCTCTGAAAGGATCCCGTATGACGAGAACATCATTGCCGCTGGAAGTGAAATCGCTGGAAAGCCTGATATTTGAACACTGGATGCGGACCGGTTTTTGGTTGACCGAGGCGGAAGGCAAAGGCCTGTTTGCGCATGGAGGTAATCCCTATCATGATCCGCGGAATGGCCAATTCACGTCAGGTCCCGAGGGAACTTCGTCAGCAAGCAGCATTAAGCCCACGGTAGCACGGGCAACTGCGCCGCGGACCGCAGCACCACCAGTTGCCGCGCGGACTCCACAGGCCACAACTCAGGCGAGAGCGCCGGTCATCGCACCAATCAGGGGCTATCGGGAAGACGGACCCGATGCTTGGCGACAAGCAAACGACGCCATTTTCAAAAAGGTTGCGGATGATTACAATCGGTCAAATGGTCTGAAGCCTGCAGATGTGAAATACATGCACCCCAAACTTATGAAGGCATGGGCGATGGTTGAGAGCGGTGGTAACAGGAATGCGTTTCTGACCGATCCGTTTCAGGTGAACAAACCGCTCGATTGGGATAAAGAAAAACCCAAGATAGGCTTGCAATATCTACAGGCGATGACGCCTGAGGCCAGCGCGCGAGCTGCGTTGCTATGGCTGGACAAGAAGGGAAACAATACAACGCGCGGACCCGACGGCAGGCTTGTCACTCGGTATATGGGGCAGCGGTATGCGTTCAGAAACTACAACGGAAACACCAAAATGGGCGCAAATGGCAGGGAGCATAGAGATAATTATGTTACTATGATTTCCTATTTATTTCATAATTGAGATTCCGTGGAGATAAGTTCGTGAAATTTATCTTACTAACAGTAATATCAATTTTATTGGTTGGATGTTTCACGCGAGTTAACAACGGAGAATATTATTTAGAATTACTTAAGAAAAGTGAATTTGGTTCAGCTATATCGACCGGAACAACGGTGACGCCAATTTACATGGACGACAAGAGCGTAATAGTGATTTATGATAACATTGGACCGGAAACAGGGCACGAAATGGTCGGGTTAGTTGTTTTTGTTGATGGTAATTATCACCATGACTATGGCTCCGGGGGAACGGTTACTTGTAAAGTTGCGGGAAAGAAATTATCTTGTTCCGATACGGGCAACGTCGAAAAGATCGATATCTCCGACATATTGGAGGGGAATACTATTTTGCTGGGCGGCTGGATCGCATGCGCCAGACACGGACAGGAGCGCTTGAAACCCGCCCAATGCGAGCAGGTTGAGCGGAGCGTTCAGTCAGGTCAGTAATTCTTTTGTACCTGCCCGGCTTCGGCGATTACACCCCGTGATACTTTCGATACCAGCGCACAAAGTTTGGTACGCCCACTTCAATACTCGTCGTCGGCGCATAGCCGAGATCGCGCGCGATGGCTTCGATATCGGCATAGGTCCGCTCGACGTCGCCCGGCTGCATCGGCTGGAAATCGATCTCCGCCGTGCGCCCGCATTCCTCCTCCAGAATGCCGACCACTTTCATCAAATGCTCTGACTTGTGGTTGCCGATGTTATAGAGCCGGTGCGGCTTGACGCTGCCGCCGGCCTTTTCCGCGCCATCATCGGTCGGAGGATTGTCGAGACAGGCGATCACCCCGGCGATGATGTCGTCGATATAGGTGAAATCGCGCCACATCTCCCCGTTGTTGAACACCGGGATCGGCTCGCCCGCGAGGATTTTGCGGGTGAAAATCCACAGCATCATGTCGGGGCGCCCCCAGGGGCCATAGATGGTGAAGAAGCGCAGGCCGGTCAGCGGCAGGCGGAACAGGTGAGCGTAGGTCTCGCTCATCAGCTCGTCGGCCTTCTTGGTCGCGGCATAGAGCGAGAGCGGGTGATCGACCCGGTCCTCGACGGCAAACGGCAGCTTGGTGTTGCCGCCATAGACCGATGAGGAGCTTGCATAGACCATGTGTTCGACCTGGCGGTGGCGCGCCAGCTCGAGCATGTTGAGATGCCCGACCAGATTGGCCTCGACATAGGCATGCGGGTTCTCGATCGAATAGCGCACCCCGGCCTGCGCGCCGAGGTGGACGATGCGGTCAAACTGTTGCCCCGCCAGTGCCTTGGTCAGCCCGGCATAGTCGGCGAAGCTCTGGTGGTGAAAGGCAAAGCGATTGCCGCCCGCCTCGCGCAAAGCGTGCAATCGGTCGTGCTTCAGGCTGACCTGGTAATAGTCGTTGAGACTGTCGATCCCGATAACCTGATCCCCCCGCGCCAGCAGCTGGCGGGCGAGGGAGTAGCCGATGAACCCGGCGGCGCCGGTTATGAGGATGCGCATGTGTGTTCCTGATGGTGCCGGGCAGGCGATAGCTGGGGGGCGTTATGTCAGGGTTAATGGGTGGATGGAATGGGGGAGTGAGTTAAGTATACTGTCCCTGGAACCGTCCTGCAACTCACGACCAACTAAAGCAAGAATGGTCAAACAAGGTTGGCGTTGCCCTGCTACACCTAATCCATGAAACGACCCTTGCCCATTACCAGAGCGGCTGTGACCAGCGACCGACTGCTGCGCGGGGTGGCGCATATCGAGCGAACCATCGAGACCGGAACGTCGCTAGAAGACATTGCCAACATCGTCGCACTGTCCGAATTTCATTTCCATCGCCAATTCCGAGCTTTCTTTGGCGTACCGGTGATGGGCTATGTGCGGCGCAGGCGGCTTGCGCTTGCGGCCAAGGCGCTTCTGGAATCGCGAGCACCGATTTTACACATTGCCTTAGATGCGGGGTTTCATTCGCAGGCGGCATTCACCCGCGCCTTCCGCAAAATCTTTCACACGAGTCCGGCTCAATTCCGCAAGTGCAGGCGCGAAGTGCCATGGTTTTCATCCGTGCCAATTTCCAGTGAGGCTCTCGCTATGTTGCCGGGTTTGGGTTCAAGTCAGCCAAGGCTGGAAGTGATCGAAGACATCGCTGTCGAAGGGGTGTCCGCCGAGTTCGACAGTGCGGGGCGCACGGAGATTCCGATGTTGTGGGAAAAGCTTGCCCAGGCGGTCGGCCATGCGCAGTTTGCCAAGGCCGAACGGTTCGGAATCTCCGAAGCCGACGAAGCCGTTCTTGGCGGCGTTCTCCATCACATGGCGGCAATACGCGTGGAGGATGCTGCCCGCTTGCGTGGTATTCTGGAGCGCCGCACGATTCCAGGCGGCACCTATTTGGTCTTTCACGTCGAAGGCGGGACAAGGCTAATACCGGCGGCATATGACTTCATCGGGGCCACCTGGATCCCGGGATCTCGGCATCGCCTGCGTCATGCGCCGAGCTTCACAAGGGAAGCATATCCGGATGAGGCGGGGAAGCACGATACTATAGAAATCTGGATAGCGGTGGAGGAAGGATGAGAAACCTTTGGGCCGCCTTGAAATTCATCGGTCGTTGGCTCGGCCCGGCTCTGGTTCTGTTGGCGGCGTGGCTTTTCTTGTTCCCGCTGGGGCTGCTTCTCGATGTATGGAAGTTGACTGCACTGGCAGGGGGATTGATCTCGGCACTCGCTTGGTTCGCGGGACGAAAATCGGAGCGGGTGATAGGTATACGATGCGTCGCTGCCGCTGCGATAATAGGCTTGGCCATGTTTGCTTATGGCTATTGGCATGGCAAGCGCGGCTATCACACCGAGACGGTGACTTTTGACAATCGCGGCGCAAGGCTGGTCGGTACACTCTATTTGCCGGATCGTCCGGGCAAGCATCCCGGTATAGTCTGGGTGCATGGTGGCGGGCCGGGGACCCGCATGCAATTTTCGCCCATTGCGATTCATTTTGCCCAGGCTGGATATGCCACGGTGATCTTTGACAAGCGTGGGATAAGCGACTCAACCGGTCACTACGAACCGGCAACGATCAAGCCAGACAATCTCGATCTTCTTGCCAGCGATGCCTCCGCAGCACTCACGCTATTGGCGAAGCGCCCAGAGGTGCGTGCCGACATGGTCGGCATTGTCGGGGCCAGTGCGGGGGGCTGGGTCACACCTAAGGCCGCTGTGCTCAATGGCCACGCCGCGTTCATGCTGCTGCTTTCGGGTGCGACCTACTCGACCCATAGCCACATCCGCTATGAGGCATTCCATCTTTTCGGTGGCAAAAATCCCGATTCACCTCTTAGCCAGACGTCACTATCGACAGGCCTCAAATCATTTGTGCGCGGCGATGTGCCAGACGGCATGTCGATAGACCAGGCCGCTGACGAAGCGCAGAACCTTAGAATTGATGTGGGATTTGCCAACTATGATCCCATGGGCGATTTGCGCAAACTCAACATTCCGGGACTATGGTTAGTGGGCGACAAGGACTGGACCATCCCTTCCGGCCCGACACGGAGAAACATCACCCTGTTGCGCAAAGAGGGCAAGCCCTACGCGTATCGCGACATTCCCGGTGGCTGGCATGTTTTTGCAATTGGGCCGAAGCAATTGGTGCTGGATACCATGGACAATTGGCTGGCGCGGGTGACAGTCGAAGAACGAAAGGCAGCTTCTGGCGCTCCGAGGCCAAGTAGGGAATGATCGGTTGTGGAGTTCCGGGGACAGTATACTTAACTAGCATCATTCCCCCTCTCCGCACTTTGCCTCGCCTTCGGACCGGGCTTGCGCCGCGCGAGGGTGCGGCCGGTGGCAAGCTCCTGGCGAGCGATCCATTCTTCGGCACCGAGCAGGCGGCCGGTGCGCAGCCGTGCCTCGATCGCTTCGGCAACCGCTTCCCTCGCCTCGCCGATACTGCCCGCCTCGAGCCCATGCCGCAACATTGCGCGCCAATTGGGAATGTGTGCGCCGAGCGCCGCAACATCGGTCAGAGCGTCGCCCTTCGCCCGCCTGCCGGCCATATGGCTGCGCGCGCTCGACCAGCGCCAGTCTTCCGCCCGCGCCACCAGTTTCGCTGCGACCGGATTGTTTTCGACATAGCGCACCGCCGCCAGCAGATGCGCATCGTCCATGCCATAGCTGGCAAAGCGCGACTGGAACAGATGGCCGCGCCAGCCTTCGCGAAAATTCACATGCCGGGTATAGCGCCGGTGCGCCTCGCCCAGCGCCTCGCGCAGTCCGTCGGCGGAAGTGGGCACCAGGATCAGGTGAACGTGGTTATCCATCAGGCACCAAGCCAGGCAACGCACTGCCGCGCGGGCGCATCCTTCGGCTAGCAATCGGCAATAAAGCTTCCGGTCATCGTCGCCGAAGAACACCGGCAACCGCCGGTTACCCCGCTGGGTGATATGGTGCGCGACACCGGGCAGGACGATACGGGCGAGACGGGCCATTGGCGCTGGCTA
>JBDSSP010000072.1:0-18300 GCA_039928735.1 Novosphingobium sp.
CGGAAGCGAGCGCTTTTAGCACATGGGTGCCGCGCCTGATCCCGCCATCGCAGATGATCTCGATCTCACCGCCAACTGCATCGACAATCTCGCGCAACTGGTCAAAGGGCGCGCGGGCGCCATCGAGTTGGCGGCCACCATGGTTGGAAATCATGATCGCATCCGCCCCGATTTCGACCGCGCGGCGCGCATCGGCCACGCTCATCACGCCCTTGAGGCAGAATGTTCCGCCCCAGTCATTGCGGATCTGCTCGGCCGTTTGCCAGGTCATCGATTGATCGAGCATGGTGCCGAAATATTGCTGGATCGAGACTGCCTCGGCAGTTCCCGCGCGAACATGGGTATCGAGATTGGGCAGAGCGAACTTCTCGCGGAAAACATAATTCATTGCCCATGCCGGTCTGGTTGCATAACTCAGCAGCGACGAGGGTGTGAAGCGCGGTGGCGAGGAGAAGCCGCTGCGGGCGCAGCGTTCGCGCTTGCCTCCAACGATGGTATCGACTGTCAGCGCAATGGCATCGAATTTGGCGGCCTGGCAGCGCTCGATCATGCTGCGGTTCAGCCCCTTGTCCTTGTGGACATAGATCTGGAACATCTTGGGCGTTGATACCATCGCAGCGACTTCCTCGATGCTGACGGTCGCAAGGCTGGAAATGCCGAACCACAGTCCGAACTTCTCCGCCGCCCGGGCTACGGCTCGCTCGCCCTCCCAGTGGAACACGCGCTGGAGCGCTGTGGGCGACAGGATCAGGGGGAGGGCGCTCTTGCGGCCCATGATTGTTACTGACGTATCGATCTGCTCGACGCCTGCCAGCACATCCGGGACAAGGTCGCAATCGGCATAGGCTTGCGTATTGCGCGCCTTGGTCAGCTCGTCGTCGGCCCCGCCATCGATGTAGTCGAACACCGGCCAAGGCAGCCGCTGCTTGGCAAGGCGGCGGAAGTCATCGACATTATGGCAGCTTGACAGGCGCATGGAGAATAGGCCCCGGTAATCGGTGAAGGACAGCGATTTTGGCTTTATCAAGCCGTTCAGCGCTTGAGATCCGCAAATGTATCGCAATCGTCTTCGTTGCCGCTCTCCATGCCCTTGCGCAGCCATTCCATCCGCTGTGCGCTTGAGCCATGGGTGAACGAGGCCTCGACCGGGCGATGGCCGGAGGCGCGTATCAGCGTGTCGTCGCCGATCTGGTGCGCGGCGTTCAGACCGCTTTCCATGTCGCCTGCTTCCAGCCTCGTCTTGTTCTTGGCAGCCCAGACCCCGGCATAGCAATCGGCCTGCAATTCGAGCCGCACGGAAAGCTGGTTCGCACGGTCGGGGCTTTGACTTTGCAGGCTTCGCACCTGGTCCGATATGCCGGTCAGCTTCTGGATATGATGACCATATTCGTGGGCGATCACATAATCGCGCGCAAACTGGCCGCTTGCGCCAAGTTCCTGATCCATCTGCCGGTAAAAGCCGGTATCGAGATAGATGCCCTGGTCTTCGGGGCAATAGAACGGACCCATCGCACTTTGCGCTGCGCCGCAGCCGGAGCTGCCTGCTTGCGAATAGAACACCAGCTTGGGCCGCTGGAAGGCGACGTTCGATTGCTTGAACACCAGTTCCCAGGTCTTGTTGAGCGACGACAGTGTGTCGCAGCTTTCCTTGCTCATGGCATCAACGTTGCAAATCTCGCTCGCCGTGGTGCCATTGCGGGTCTGCGTCTGCGAAGCGCCGGCATCGATTGGTTGTGACTGGTCGAGACCGCCGAGCATCTGCGCAGGATCTACGCCGAAAACGAATATCGCGATGAGCGCGATGATGATCGAGCCGCAGCCCAGCTTGCCGCCAGTGCCGCCGATCGGCAGACGGAATCCGCCGCCGCCCCCGCCGCGCTGATCTTCTACATCGACAGCATTGGGGTCGAAATCGTCCAGACGCATTGTTTTCGCTCTCCGTGATGTACTGCAGGATTCGATTATACCGCAAGGCATGGTATCGCGCGCAATCTAATCGACAACGAGATGGAGTCGAGAATGTTTCGGAGTGTTTCATGATCCTTGCCGGAAAACGTGCGCTGGTGACCGGCTCCACGTCGGGCATTGGTCTTGCCATAGCCCGGGCGCTGCATGGCGAGGGTGCTGAGGTTGTCCTTTCAGGTTTTGGTGAAGCAGATGAAATTGCGGCGCTGTGCAAACAATTGTCGGCCAGACACGTTCAAGCCGACCTGTCTCAGCGCGCCGGCGTGGAAGACCTGATGGCAGGCGCGGGGCCGGTGGATGTCCTGGTCAACAACGCCGGAATGCAACATGTCGCCCCTGTCGAAGAATTTCCCGTCGACAAGTGGGACAAGATAATTGCGCTTAACCTGACCGCAGCGTTCGATGCATGCCGTCTGGCGATTCCTCACATGAAGCGCACGGGGTGGGGGCGGATTATCAACACCGCGTCTGCCCATTCGCTAACTGCATCGCCGTTCAAATCTGCATATGTGGCAGCCAAGCATGGTCTCAATGGTTTGACCAAGACCCTTGCGCTTGAGTTGGCGACGCATGGTATCACCGCCAATTGCATCAGCCCGGGCTATGTCTGGACACCGCTGGTCGAAAACCAGATTCCGGATACCATGGCGGCGCGCGGGTTGACCCGCGAACAGGTCATCCGCGATGTGATGCTCGTACGACAGCCGACCAAAAGCTTCGTCCAGCCCGGCGATGTCGCCGCGATGGCCGTATTCCTCTGCCGCGACGAGGCGGCAAACATTACCGGATCGAATATCAGCATGGATGGCGGCTGGACTGCAGAATAAGCCGAACCGACTAGTTCCATTCACCTTGCCGACACCCGCGCATGGTGTAATTTGGCGCAATGTTCCGGGGCGCAAAGCGATGTAGACGATGGCTGGCTTTGTCGGCGTTGGCGGTTGCCGTGCTCCTGGGCACCGCTGCAGATGCCGCGCCGCGACGTGACAAGGAGCTGGAAGCGCAGTTGATGGCGCACATCGCGGTCCTCGCCAGCGATGAATATCAGGGCCGTGAACCGGGAACCGAAGGCGAGGCCAAAACGCTAGCCTATCTCGGCAAAAAGTGGTTCGAAATCGGCCTGGTTTCCGGAACCAACGATCCAGGAAATGAATGGTTTGCGCCAGTATCGCTCATCGAGCGGCGACCAGCGCTCTCTTCCGCGCGGTTTTTCCAGCGGGGGCGGCCACAGGCAATTGACCCCGATGCGGTGCAAGTCCTGACCTCGGGCCAGCGTAGTTTGGTGAAGAATGCGCCGCTGATGTTTGTCGGCAAGCTCAGTGGCATGATGCCGCCGCGCAGCGACCTTGCGGGAAAGGTGGCTTTGCTGCTTGACGGCGGGATTGAAGACAGCGACCGGCAGAACGCCTTGCTGGCAGCCGGGGCCTCGGGAGTGATGACAGTGCTCGATGGCGATCGCACTATGGCCAGCATCCGAAGCAGGCGGCTGCGACCAGGTTATGCGCTGGCCAGCGATACGCTGGGAGGTGATCTTGAGGCCTTCATTTCGCGCAGCGGCCTCGATCAGTTATTGCAGGGCACCGGCCAGAGCGTAGCCTCGCTGGAACTGGCGGCAGCCAAGCCGGATTTTTTGGCTCGACCGCTCGAACTATCAGCGTCGCTCGAAGCCACGACAAGCGGAACCTCGATCCGGACCTATAACCTGATTGGCAAACTGCCTGGCCGACGCCCGGGCAGCGGCGCAGTCCTGTTCGTGGCGCATTGGGACCATTTTGGCATTTGCGGCGTGCCGCCGGCCGAGGATGTGATCTGCCACGGCGCGGTCGACAACGCCAGCGGGGTTGCTGCGCTGACCGAGCTTGCCCGGCGGCTGGTGCGCGGGCCGCGGCCCGATCGCGACATATATTTCCTGGCGACGACAGCAGAGGAGCTCGGCCTGCTCGGCGCTCATGCTTTCGCCGAAAATCCGCCGCTGCCATTGGGGCAGATCGTCGCGACCTTCAATATCGATTCCATCGCGCTAGCCCCCGTTGGCTCCCCGCTAGCCATCGTCGGTGCCGGCATGACCCGGCTCGATGCGCAGATTGCCGAGGTTGCCAGGCGCGAGAAGCGCAAGCTTGTCCCCGGCGATGCCGCCAACACCTATGTGCGGCGGCAGGACGGCTGGGCCTTGCTGCAGCACGATGTACCCACGGTGATGGTGTCGAGCGCCTATTCAGACCTGCACCGGCTGGAGGCCTTCTTCGAAGGGCCCTACCATCGTCCTGCCGACAATCTGAAGCGTCCGATTGAACTCGGCGGTGCGGCGGAAGATGTGGCGTTCTATCTCGCGCTGGCGCGTTGGTTTGGCGATGCCAGGAGGGTCAGTTTGCCAGTGCGGTGATACCCTTCGCTGCCACCTTGTGCCCACCGGCAGGCACGGTTACATGGGCCGCCACGAATCTTCCGGGTAATCTCCCGAAACAGGCAGGCAGTGGCAAAAATGGACATTCCTCTCGGTCTCACTTTCGACGATGTCCTGCTGCGTCCGGCCGAATCCGACATTTTGCCCAGCATGGCCAACACCAGCACCATGCTGACCCGGAACATTGCGCTGCACATTCCGGTGATCTCCTCGGCGATGGATACTGTAACCGAGGCGGACATGGCAATTGTTATGGCGCAGCTCGGCGGGATTGGGGTGCTGCATCGCAATCTTACGCTCGACGAGCAGTGCGCGGCGGTGCGTGCGGTCAAGCGGTTCGAGAGCGGCATGGTGGTCAACCCCATCACGATTGCCCCCGATGCGACCCTGGGCGAGGCGCAGGCCTTGATGGCAATGCATCGTATAAGCGGCATTCCGGTGGTCGAGGCCCACTCCAATGGACGACCCGGCAAGCTGGTCGGCATCCTGACCAATCGCGACGTGCGCTTCGCCGCCAACCCGGCTCAGCCGGTGCGCGAACTGATGACGCACGAGAACCTCGCAACCGTCAATCTCGGCGTCGGCGAGGAAGAAGCGCGCCGCCTGCTGCACCAGCGGCGTATCGAGAAGCTGCTGGTGGTCGACGATGCCTTTCATTGCATCGGGCTTATCACGGTCAAGGATATCGAAAAGGCGGTCACCTATCCCGATGCGACCAAAGATGCGGCCGGGCGGCTGCGTGTTGCCGCCGCCACGACTGTCGGCGACAAGGGATTCGAGCGCAGCGAAGCGCTGATCGCAGCGGAATGCGACGTCATCGTGATCGACACCGCGCACGGCCACAACCGCGACGTTTCCCGCGCGGTCGAGCGGGTAAAAAAGCTTTCCAATTCGGCTCAAGTCATTGCCGGCAACGTTGCCACGGGCGAGGCGGCGCGGGCGCTGATCGATGCGGGAGCTGATGCCATCAAGGTTGGCATCGGGCCGGGCTCGATCTGCACCACGCGCATCGTTGCCGGGGTTGGCGTGCCTCAGCTCACTGCAGTGATGGATGCGGCGGAGGAAGCGCAGAAATCTGGCGTGCCGGTAATCGCCGATGGCGGCCTTCGCACCTCGGGCGATGCCGCCAAGGCGCTGGCGGCGGGAGCTTCGGTGATCATGATCGGCTCGATGCTGGCGGGCACCGAAGAGGCTCCCGGCGAGACTTTTCTCTATCAGGGCCGGGCCTACAAGTCGTATCGCGGTATGGGTTCGGTCGGTGCGATGGCGCGGGGCAGCGCGGATCGGTATTTCCAGCAGGATATCAAGGATTCGCTCAAGCTGGTTCCCGAAGGTATTGAAGGGCAGGTACCCTACAAGGGCCCGGCGCGCGATGTCATTCATCAGCTTGTCGGGGGCATCAAGGCTGCGATGGGCTATACCGGCTCGGCGACAATCGAGGAACTGCGGACCAAGGCGCAATTCGTGCACATCACCAATGCAGGCCTGCGCGAAAGCCACGTCCACGACGTGACAATCACCCGCGAAGCCCCGAATTATCCGACCCGCTAGGTGACTGCGAAGCGGACACCCCCGCGCAGGGCAGAAATGGCGTGACGCCGTCAGCACGCGTCGAGGCCGCGATCGAGATTCTTGACCTGGTCATAGCCTCGGCGCTGAATAATGGCCCGGCCGCAGACAAGATCATCGCCGACTGGTTTCGCACCCGGCGCTTTGCCGGCAGCAGCGATCGCCGCGCCGTGCGCGAATTGGCCTATGGTGCGATCCGCCACTGCGGCGAGATCCCGCTGAGCGGCAGGTCGGCAATGCTATGCCTGGCGGAGGGCGACGCTGCGCTGCCCGCCCTGTTCGATGGATCGCCCCACGCTCCCTTGCCGATTGTCCCGGGCGAGCCAGTTGCCGCACCGGGGATCGCTCCCACATGGCTCGAAAATATGCTTCGCGCGTCTGATATCGACGGCGAGGAGGCGACTGCGCTGCTCGGCCGCGCGCCGCTCGATATTCGCGTCAACACGCTCAAGGCGGCACCGGACGATCTGGAATTGCCGGTAGCGGGAGAAGCGACGCTGGCCTGCAACGGTTTGCGGTTGCCGCAGGGTACGCCAGTCGAGCAATGGCAGGCCTACCGCGAAGGACTGGTCGAAGTGCAGGATCTGGGTTCGCAACTGGCCAGCGAAGCGGTGGCCGCACAGCCGGGGGAGACCATCATCGACCTGTGCGCCGGGGCAGGGGGCAAGACCCTGGCACTGGCGGCGGCGATGGAAAACCGGGGGCGGTTGATTGCTTGCGATGTCGACCGGAACCGACTTTCGCGGCTGGTCCCGCGCGCCGAGCGGGCGGGAGTGAGCATCGCAGAAACTTTGCTGCTTGATCCCGGACGGGAAGCTGCCGCGCTGTCTGAATGGCAGGGCCCAAATGGCACCGGGGCCGATTGCGTACTGGTCGATGCGCCATGCTCGGGCACCGGCACCTGGCGGCGCAACCCCGAATCGCGCTGGCGATTCTCGGCTGATCAGCTGTCACGCGTAGTTTTTTTGCAATCGCGGCTGATAGAGCTCGCGGCCACGCTGGTGCGGCCCGGTGGTCGGTTGGTCTATGTCGTATGCTCCTTGCTTGATCAGGAAGGAGCGGGTCAGGTCAATGATTTCCTTGAGTTGAATGATGGCGCATGGCAGCCGGATTTGTTGCACCTGCCCGGCGGCCGCCCGCGTGGTTCAGGAATTCGCCTGACGCCGTGCCACGATGGCACTGATGGATTTTTCGTCGCACGGCTGTTGCGCATATGATAGCCTCGCGGCAAATGGATACCCCCGAGCGCCCCCCCGAGCGCCCAGCTTGGACTGCCCTGACGGAGTTTTTGATGCGTTATTATCCCGCTGCCATTGCGCTTTCATTGCTGGCTGGCGTCTGGGCCAGCACTGGCGAGACGGCGGCTCCCCAGCCGCTCGACCCGCGGGCAGCGGCGCTGCTTACGCAGGGGCAGCTGAACCTTGCGGCGGGCAGGTCAGACTATGCGATCGACGCTTTTGAGTCAGCGCTGAGCATCCAGCCCGGCAATGTTGCCATCCTCCTTGAACTTGCTGCGGCGACCCGGCGACAGGGAATGCAGGGTAAGGCGCTGCATTACTACCGCCTGGCGCTGGTTGCTGATCCATCAAATCTGGATGCGATTTCGGGTGAGGGCGCTGCGCTTGTCGAAAAGGGCGCGGTTGAAAAGGCCAGGCGCAATCTTGCCCGTCTGCAAGGGTTGTGCGGTACCAGCTGCAACGCAACGCGCGAACTCGCCGCCGCCATTACCAAGGGACCGGCACCCAAGGTGGTGACAGCCCAGCAGATCAAGCCGGAGCCGGTGGTTACCGACAATTGAGGCTCTGATCAGATCAGTTCACGGAATTCTTCAAGCACCGCGCGGTAAATCCGCTGCTTGAACGGCACGATCAGGCCAGGTAAAGTTTCCGGCGCGACCCATTTCCAATCGTTGAATTCGGGCGGATTGTGTGCATCCAGCCGCACATCGCTATCCTGCCCCAGAAAGCGCGCAAGAAACCAGAACTGGCGCTGGCCGCGATAGCGCCCCTTCCACAATTTGCCGAGCAGCTCATCGGGCAAGTCATAAAACAGCTCCTCGCGCGTCTGGGCGAGCAGGGTCACATGCTCTTCATCGAGTCCGGTTTCCTCCTGCAATTCGCGAAGGGCTGCTGCGCGCAGATTTTCGCCTTCATCGATACCGCCCTGCGGCATTTGCCAAAAATCACCTTCGCTTGCGCCAGAATTTTCACGCATGTCGATGCGCTGGCCGACAAAGACCAGCCCTTGCGAATTGACCAGCATCACACCGACGCATGGACGATAGGGTAGCGCGGTATAATCGGTCACGGTGCAGTATTTCCCAGTTAGAGCATCGCGCTGGATACCGGGAACCGGATTTCAGCAGATGACGATGCTGCATGAGGCTTTTTGAAAAAATTCAGCGAGTGGCAATCTATTTGCGCACAAACAGGCTGTCACGCCCATAGTTTGCCGATTGCCGCTTGACTAGCGGGGCGTGCGGGCGTTTTGCCCAATGTTGCAGTTTGGACCCTGACAGTTTTTCTGAATTGAACATTGGTGAAAGCAGCATAGGGGCCAGCACTCATTTAAAGCGTGCCGCTGACAGAGGATGACAATGGCGACAGTATTGGCCGAAACCAAATCCGCGGTTAGCCCCCGCGACAGTGCCGCTCCCGAAGCGGTCGTGGTCCGCTTTGCCGGCGATTCCGGGGACGGCATGCAGCTTACCGGTGGGCAGTTCACTTTGTCGACCGCGCTGGCTGGCAATGACCTTGCCACCTTCCCCGACTTCCCGGCGGAAATCCGCGCGCCGCAAGGCACTCTGTTCGGCGTGTCGGCCTTCCAGATCAATTTTGGCTCGACTGACATCACCACCGCGGGCGACGCGCCCGATGTGTTGGTCGCGATGAACCCCGCTGCGCTGAAGACCAACGTCCAGGCGTTGAAGCCCGGCGGCCTGATCATTGCCGACACCGGCGAGTTCACAAAGCGCAACCTTGAAAAGGCCAAGTACGAAGTCAGCCCGATCGATGATGGCAGCCTTGCCAAGTGGGACGTGCTGGCTTTCGATATCAGCGCGCTGACCATGGAGTCGGTCAAGCCGTTCGGCCTGTCCAACAAGGATGCGCTGCGCTGCAAGAACATGTGGACGCTTGGCCTGGCGCTGTGGATGTTCGAGCGCGACCGCCAGCCGCTGATCGATTGGCTGCGCGACAAGTTCAAGAAGAACCCGCTGCTGGCCGACGCCAACATCGCCGCGCTCAATGCCGGCCATGCCTATGGCGAAACAGCCGAGCTTTCCGGCCCGATAAGGCAAGTTCACATGGAGCCTGTGGCATCGCCGCCCGGGCTTTATCGCACGGTGACGGGCGCCGAGTCGGTCAGCTATGGCCTGGTGGCCGGTGCGCAGCTGGCAGGACTGAAGATGTTCTTCGGCGGCTATCCGATCACGCCTGCCTCGGCGATCCTCCACAATCTGGTCAAGATGAAGGAATTCGGAGTCACCACCTTCCAGGCCGAAGACGAAATTGCGGCGATCTGCGCAGCGATTGGTGCGTCCTATGCCGGGCAACTGGGCGTCACGTCGTCGTCTGGACCGGGCATCGCGCTCAAGGGTGAGGCCATGGGCCTTGCGGTGATGACCGAGCTGCCGCTGGTGATCGTCAATTCGCAGCGCGGGGGGCCATCCACCGGCCTGCCCACCAAGACCGAACAGAGCGACCTCTATCAGGCGGTCTATGGCCGCAATGGCGACGCGCCGATCCCGGTGGTCGCCTGCCGCTCGCCCGGCGATGCGTTTGATTGCGCAATTGAGGCATGCCGCATCGCGGTGCAATTCATGACGCCGGTGATCCTGCTGACCGATGGCTATATCGCAAATGCCGCCGAGCCCTGGAAAGTCCCCGATCCAGCGACTTTCGCGCCGTTCCCGGTAAGCTTCCTCAAGGAAAAGAACGGCGATACGGTCCTGCCATACAAGCGCGATGCCAGGGGCGTTCGCCCGTGGATCAAGCCCGGTACGCCCGGCCTGATGCACCGCATCGGCGGCATCGAGAAGGGTATCGATACCGGCGCGATCGAATATGCGTCCGATGTCCACCAGATCCAGACGGACGCCCGCAAGGCCAAGATCGACGGCGTTGCCCAATCGATCCCGGCGCAGGAAGTATCGCTGGGTTCCACTTCGGGAAAGCTGGCTGTGGTCGGCTGGGGCTCGACCTATGGCCCGATCCTGCAGGCGGTGCGCCGCGCGCGCGCCAAGGGCCTGGACGTCAGCCACATCCACGTTCGCCACATCTGGCCGCTGCCCGCGAATCTGGGCGATCTGCTCAAAGGCTTCGACAATGTTCTCGTGCCCGAGATGAACACCGGCCAGTTCAAGACCGTGCTGCGCGATCAGTATCTGGTCGATGCGAAGCCGCTGACCAAAACCAGCGGCCAACCGTTTACCATTGCCGAACTCGAAGATGCGATCAGGTGCTATTTCGATCATATTCCGGGGAATGAAGGCGGCGAAGTGACCGCAGACGACACCCAGCTTCCGACAATCAAGGCAGCAAATTCATGAACGACATGACCCCCATCAAGGTTGAAACCACGCTCAAGGATTGGGAAACCGACCAGGAAGTTCGCTGGTGTCCCGGCTGCGGCGACTACGCGATCCTCAAGGCAGTGCAGCGCACCTTGCCCGAGATCGGCGCCGATCCGGCCAAGACCGTGTTCGTTTCCGGCATCGGCTGCTCCAGTCGTTTCCCCTATTATGTCGAGAGCTACGGCTTCCACACCATTCACGGCCGCGCTCCGGCCTTCGCGACCGGCATCAAGCTTGCCAATCCCGAGCTCGATGTGTGGATCGTCACCGGCGACGGCGATGGCATGTCGATTGGCGGCAATCACACGATGCATATCCTGCGGCGGAATCTCGATTGCCAGATCCTGCTGTTCAACAACGAGATCTATGGCCTGACCAAGGGGCAATATTCGCCGACCAGCCGGCTTGGCACGACCAGCCCTTCGACCCCAGGCGGCTCAGTTGACCGCCCGGCGCGGCCTGCTGCTTTCGCACTGGGCGCAGGGGCGCGGTTCGTGGCGCGCGGCTTCGACGTGTCGAAGAACCTGCCCGAAGTGCTCAAGGCCGCCCATGCCCACAAGGGTGCGGCGTTCATTGAGATTTTCCAGAACTGCATTGTCTATAACAAGGACGTGTTCGACGATTTCGCCGCTCCCAAAGGCGCCGAAGCGCAGCAGCTCTGGCTCAAGCACGACGAGCCGATGCTGTTCGGCTCTGAAAAATCCGGGGGCACCAAGGGCCTCAAGGTCAACACCGATCACCTGCATCTCGAAGTCGTCGATGTTGTCGAAGGCGATTGGCAGGCAGCGGGGGTTATCGTCCACGATCAGACCAATCGGGCCCTGGCGCATATGCTGATCGAGATGGTGTTCGGACCATTCCCGATGGCGCTCGGCGTGCTCTACGACGACCCGCGCCCGAGCTTCGAGGAAGAACTTCTCGGCCAGGATGCGCGGCTCAACGAAGGCAAGGTTGCCAACCTTGGCAAGCTGCTGGCCAAGGGGCAGACCTGGACAGTGGAAGCTTAGGATCGACGCGCGTTTCCGGCTCTTTCTAATTTCAGTTCAAGAGTCCATATTATCCGCATGAATGCGCAGGCACCGATCAGGGGAGCGGAGCTTGTTGCGGGCGGGGGCCGGATTGGCTTTGGCCCGCAATGGCTCGCGCGCATCTGGGCTGGCCGGTTTGATCGCATTCTGGATCGTATTGATGCCAGCCTCGTGCGCGGCTCGGTGGAGCTGGAGATGCCCGACGGGCGCACCCGGCTGCTGGGCGGTCGGGCACCCGGTTTTGCCGCCTCCGTTAGACTTTCCAGGATAAGCGCAGTGCTCCGACTGGTCACCAGCGGTTCGATCGGCTGTTACCAAGGTTGGGAGGCAGGCGAATGGTCGAGCCTTCAACCGGTCACGCTGTTTGCGCTGTTTGTCGATAATGCTGCGGCGCTGGGAAATCGCACCCGGGCGCATGGGCCGTGGCGGCTGTTGGCGAGGTTTGCCCACTGGCTGCATCGCAACACCAAGGTCGGTGCCAGCCGTAACATTCATGCGCATTATGACCTCGGCAACGATTTCTATGCGGCGTGGCTCGATCCCGAGCTGGTTTATTCGTCGGCCCGATTCGATGGACCGTCGCGTGATCTGGCAGCGGGGCAGCAGCGTAAGCTGGAGAAAATCGCAGCGCGTTTGCGCGGAGCTGGAAGTGTGCTGGAGATTGGCTGCGGCTGGGGCTCCCTGGCACGACATTTGGCCGATGCAGGTGCGGCAGTCACTGCCATCAGCCTGTCCGACGCACAGTTGGACTGGGCGCGCGAGCAGCATGCCGGCAAGGCTATCGATTTCCGCAAGCAGGATTATCGCGACGTCACTGGCCAGTTCGATGCCATCGCCAGCGTCGAAATGGTCGAGGCGGTGGGGCGGGAATTCTGGCCGAACTTCTTCGACTGCATCGACCGCTGCCTAAAACCTGGCGGCCGAGCCGTGGTGCAATATATCTCGATCGATGAGCAGTTGTTCGATGCCTATGCCGCCAACGCGGACTTCATCCAGAGCTATATATTCCCCGGGGGCATGCTGGTGCGCGAGAGCACATTCCGCCAGCTCGCGGGGGATCGCGGGCTAGGCTGGCAGGATCAGGAGAACTTCGCGGATGACTACGCGGAGACCCTGAGGATATGGCGCGAAAACTTCGACCTTGCGGTCGATGCCGGGCGGCTGCCGGCTGGGTTCGATGCGCGATTCGTGCGGCTGTGGCGGTTCTATCTGATGTATTGCGAAGGGGGTTTTCGCGGAGGCGGCATCAATGTCGCTCAGGTCACGCTGGTCAAACCTGACTGATCAGCAAACCGGGCGATAGACCCCATCGCCGCGATAGCGTGCCAGCAGGTTATCATGGATGATTGGGCTGAGCAGCTGGCTGAACGCGCAGCCGACCAGGCCATTGTTCCACCAGATCACTTCGGATTGCTGCGATTCAAGGCCGGGGAGCATCAGCCAGCACACTGTTCCAACGTGAATGCGATTGATCGCCATCGCTGAAAAGCCGCCGAGCGAAAGGTCCTTGACGACCGTTTCGAAGCTCTTCGATCCTGACAGGCGCAGCGATGCCGGAATGATGAGGCTGGTCCGCGGGGCGCAGCGATCTTCCTGCGCAGCAGTTGTGTATCTGTCGAAGGACTCAAAAATTGTCGTCATGACAGGCTCCGGCAATCCATTTCGAAACAAGCGGGTGTGCTTGTCAAAAAATGGACCGAATTACTTGCCCGACTATTACCCGGACTGGTTAACGGATTCGCGCCACCCGCTGGCAAACTGTTCACCAAGCAACGATACCAGACGTTTAGCGACCACTTCGGGCGGTTTGACCGAGGCCGGATCTTCACCAGGATAGGCGCGCGCGCGCATCGCAGTGCGGGTTGCGCCAGGGCTGACAATCGCCACCCGGATTTTCGCCACATTCCTGGATTCCTGCGCATAGCATTCGAGCAATGTCTCGAAGGCAGCCTTGCTGGCGGCATAGGCGCCCCAGTAGGCGCGCGGCTTTCTGGCTACACCCGTGGTCAGTCCGATCACCCGGGCATCGCTGCTCTTGCGAAGCATCGGGTCGAATGCAGCGAGCAGCGCCTGGGTTGCCAGCACGTTGACAGTCATTGCTGTGCCCAGCGCCTTGGCGTCGATATCGGCAACCGAGGAAAGCTGCGGCAGGACGGCGGCGTTGATCACCAATATGTCGAGCGCCTGCCAGCGCTGCGAAATTGCCGTGGCGAGCCGGGCAATGCCGTCTGGCTCAGTCAGATCGAGTGGAGCGATGGTGGCTTGTCCACCGGCAGCGTGGATGCGTTCCTCGACAGCTTCGAGCGCCTTGGTATCGCGGGCAGTCAGGACAACATGCGCCCCGGCCGCAGCCAGCGCCTCTGCAGTCGCCGCGCCGATCCCCCGGCTAGCCCCGGTGACGAGCGCCAGTTGTCCCTCAAAATTCGTCATGTGCCGCGCTTCATGCGACCTTATCGACCGGCAGGGTTAGCTGGGCCGGGCTCTCCCGGTCCGCATTGTCGGTCAGGCTGGTCGGGTATTCGCCGCTGAAGCAGGCATCGCAGAATTGCGGGCGGGCAGGGTTGCGGCCGCTTTCGCCCACTGCGCGATAAAGCCCATCGATCGAGACAAACGCCAGGCTGTCGGCATGAATGAAGTCGGCCATGCCCTGGATATTCATCCGCGCTGCGAGCAATTTCGAACGCTCGGGGGTATCGACGCCGTAAAAGCAGCTGTGCTCGGTCGGCGGGCTGGCAACCCGCATGTGCACTTCGGCAGCCCCGGCATCGCGCATCATCTGGACGATTTTCATCGAGGTGGTGCCGCGCACGATCGAATCGTCGATCAGGATGATGCGCTTGCCAACGACAATGGCCCGGTTGGCGTTGTGCTTGCGCTTGACGTCGGCATGGCGCGCGCCATCCTCAGGCTGGATGAACGTGCGGCCGACATAGTGCGATCGAATGATGCCGAGCTCGAATGGAATGCCCGATTGCTGGGCATAGCCGATAGCAGCAGGCACGCCGCTATCGGGCACCGGAATCACCAGATCGGCGTCAACCGGACTTTCCTTGGCCAGCTCCACACCGATCTGCTTGCGCACTTCGTAGACCGATTTGCCGCCGCTGATCGAATCAGGCCGGCTGAAATAGACATGTTCGAAGATGCAGGGCCGGGGGCTCAGCTGGCTGAACGGGCGGTGGCTGGTGATCTTGCCGTCGGGCGTCACTTCGACCAGTTCGCCGGGTTCGACTTCGCGGACGAATTCCGCACCCACCACGTCGAGCGCCACCGTTTCACTGGCGAAAATCGTTGCGTCCCCGATCCTGCCCATCACCAGCGGCCGGATGCCGAGCGGATCGCGGCAGGCGACCATGCGCTTGGGGGTCATGCAGATCAGCGAATAGGCACCTTCGACCAGTTGCAACGCATCAACGAACCGCTTTAGCAGTGTCGGATACCGGCTGGTGGCGATGAGATGGACAATGACTTCGGTGTCGGAGGTCGATTGAAAGATTGAGCCCTTCGAAATCAACTCGCGCTTGAGCATCATCGCATTGGAAATATTGCCATTATGCGCGATTGAAAATCCGCCGGCGGCAAGGTCGGCGAACAGTGGCTGGACATTTCGCAGCCCCGATCCGCCAGTGGTCGAATAGCGGACATGCCCCGAGGCCATGCTTCCCGGCAATCCGGCGAAGCTCTCGTTGCCAGTGAACACTTGAGCGACATGACCGATGCCGCGCTGGGCATAGAATTCAGAACCGTCATAACTGACGATGCCAACCGCCTCCTGCCCACGATGTTGCAGGGCGTGGAGCCCCAACGCGGTCATGGCGGCAGCGTCTCTTGCGCCGATCACGCCAAAGATGCCGCATTCCTCTCGCAGTTTGTCGCCGTCACTGTCTAGGAAAGGGTGAGTCAGGTTCATGGAATCGCCCGGTCTGTGCAGGGGGCCGCTTTGGTCGCGAATGGCGGCAAAGGCAAGGGCAGTGCGACGCATGGCATGCTTTCATCGGGTCTCCGGGAAACATCTGAAGATTGACTTTTCGCAATGACGCGAGCTATTTCAGGGTTAGCGTTCAATATTAATATATTAACTGTGTTTGCTAACGATGGAGTCGAAGGCGTGAGTTAGAATCTGCGCGTCAAATCTACCGCAATTTATCCGGCTGACCGTGCAAACGCCGAGGCGGACTTGATCAGGGTCTCGCCCTAACCAGCCGCGCCCAGTGCGCGACAAGCTGCGCCGCGTTTTCTTCCCAGCTATAGCCCTCGGTGGCCCGGACCACTGCTGCTGGCGGCGGCGGCGCTTGCAGCAGCGCGGTTACTGCCTCGGCAATTTCCCGCCCATCACGCCCGGCGAAGCGGCCAAAGGCAGGATCGGTGAGCAGTTCGAGTGCCCCTGGGATCGGCGTGGTAACCACGGGTACACCGCAAGCCAGCGCCTCGATCCAGGCATTGGCCAGCCCTTCGCTCGACGAGGGCATGACGAAGACATCCGCCGCTGACAACAGTTCCGGCAGATCGGCATGGGGCAGGGGCCCAAGAAAGTGGACCCGGCCTGCCACGCCCAGGTCTGCCGCGCGGGCGCGCAGCATGGTTTCATCAGGGCCACCCCCGGCCAGAGCGAGCTGCGTGTCAGGCAGGTGGGCCAGCGCATCAATCACATAGGCCTGGCCCTTGCGCGGGATCAGCGCGCCGACAGTGGCGAGCAGCGGAACGCCGGGAGAAAAACCAAATCTGGCGCGCGCGGCGGCGCGGTCAAGCGGGCGAAAGCAGCTGCGATCGAGCCCGGTGCGATGTAGCGTGATTCGCTCGTGCGGCAATCCAAGCTCAACCATGTCATCGGCGATGCCCTGGGCCACTGCCAACATTCCCGCGGCTTGCAACCCGGCGGCGAGCACTTGCGATGCGGTGCCGGGCTGCGATCCCCAGTGATGGATATCCGCGCCCCGGGCCTTGATTGTCAGGGGCAGGTCCAGCGCCTTTGCAATCCGCGCAGCGGCAGGTCCATCTGGGTAGAAGAATTGCGCGTCTACCAGATCGAACGGTCGTTCGGCGTGCAACCGGCGGGCAAGCGGCACCACCGCGCGGGCAATGGCGGTGGGATTGAACCGCCCGCCAATGCCAGGCAACAGGCGAAAGCGCGGGCGCAGAACATTCACGCCGCCGCGCTGTTCCTCTTTCGCCAGGCGGCTGGCCGGGCGATAGCGTGGGTGCAGGGACAGCGGCCAGGGTGGCAGGCCGACTGGGTTTATCAACAAGATCTCAGTGTCGCCGCGTCGAATGACGGCTTGCATCTGTCGCTCGACGAACACGCCGAAATTGGGCTGGGCATCGCTCGGATAGAGCGTGGAGATCGACAGGATGCGCATTGCTGCGTTTAAAGCGTCCGCACGAGCATTTCCGCCGCGGCCAGCCAAGGCGGATTTTCGACTACAACCTGCTTCGACCCGGCGCCCGGCGGCAGGATCGCAACGCGGGTGCCGTCGCGGTCAATCATTCGCCCGAACGCGAAACGGCCGCCGGGGCGAGGCGCCAGTACGTCGCGGTTGAGCAGCCGGGAGAAGTTCTCGGGCTGGGACTGACGCAGCCACAGCTGGTCGCCGGCGCGGTATTCCCCGGCGCTGCGTTCGACGGTCATCGCCACCAGCGCGCCATCTCCGCCAAGCGCCGTCGGCAAGACCGCGTCGCGGGGCGCGGGCAGGGCATCCGCGCCAGTCTCGAGCAGCCGCGCGATCAGTTGCGTCTGGGCGCTGTCTTCGCCGCGCAGCAGCAGTTCGGGCTCGACCCCGAGCGCAGCCGCGATGCGGTTCATCCAAACCAGCGAGAGATTGCGCATGCCGGTCTCAAGGCGGCCAATCGTCTGCGCCGTTGTCGGCGGCGAACAACGCTCCGCAACGTCGGCGAGGGTCATGCCCTTCTGCTTGCGGATATCGCGGACACGGTTGATCATGCGGAGGCTCCAATAACCATATCGGTTTTTCTCTTTCCTACACAAGGTTGTATTTGGCAAGTGGCGATTCAGTTAACCGGGAAAGGGACCTGCAATGCACCGCCAGCTAGTCGAACGCGAACTCACCAATGAGGGGCCTTCGCGCCGCCCAGCCCAGCGCGGCGGACGTAGCGTCACCGTCAATCTCGCCGAATCGCCGCTCAGCTGGCTGCATTCGCGCGGGCACCTGTCTGACCGCCAGTACGAATCCGGCGAGCGCCTCCGCGCCGACTGGGAACGCGCCCAGCTTGCGCCCGGGATCACAATGCGCTGGGACGTGGTGCGGGTGGCGTCCACCGGGGATCGGGGCCTCAGCGCGGGTGAGCGCCAGATCGCGGCCAAGGCCCGCTTCGATGCGGCGGTGGCGGCGGCAGGCCCGGGGCTGGCGGATGTATTGTGGCGCGTGGTCTGCGCAGGCGAGGCCCTGCCGGACGCGGAAAAGGCGTTGGCCTGGCCAGTGCGCAGCGGCAAGCTGGTGCTGAGCCTGGCGCTGGATCGGGTGGCGGAGTTTTACCGGGTGGTGTGAGGGGCTTTGCCGCAGTCAGGTAAGTTCAGGGTAACGGTTTCGCTGTGGGCTGCCCGGCGATCAGCTTGTCAACGTCGCGGACAAAATCGTCGGGGAATTCCTGTTTGCGATGGTTCCACCACGCCATGCCGCCAGGCGTGTTCAACATTCTCATGAAGGTGGGGACGTTAGTCCTGGCAAAACTGCCCTTCGGGATAAAACCTAGCCGGTCCCGGGTCCATATCCCCCAATTCATCCGTGTGATTGTGGTGAGCAACA
>JBDSSP010000073.1:0-21422 GCA_039928735.1 Novosphingobium sp.
GCAAGTGGCTGACCGAGATCAACGTAACTTCACCGACCGGGATCGTCGCGATTGATCGCTTCAACGGCAGCGATACCGGCGGAATGATCTGGGATGCGATCGAGGCGCGGCACCGGGCGCTGTAAAAGTCGTAAAGTTCAGGGGCGCCTACTCCGTCAAACCCTCCCAGGCATCCTTGATTCGGTCAAAAAACCCTTTGGACTCAGGCGTTTCATCGCCAGTCTCGGTTGCCTGGAATTCTCGCAGCAGTTCCTTCTGGCGCGCGCTCAGCTTGCTCGGGGTCTCCACGACGACTTCGATCACCATGTCGCCCGAGCCGCGTCCCTGCAGCACTGGCATGCCTGCGCCGCGCTTGCGCAGCTGCTTGCCTGACTGGATGCCGACGGGAATTGAAATCTCGTGCCTTGCGCCGTCGAGGCCTGGTATCTCTATATCGCCGCCCAGCGCCGCCGTAGTGAAACTGATCGGCACGCGGGTGATCAGCGTCGTGCCGTCGCGCTCGTACACGCCGTGGCGGCTGACATGGATGAAGATGTAGAGATCGCCCGGCGGCGAGCCGAACGGGCCCGCCTCGCCCTTGCCGCTCAGACGGATGCGGGTGCCGGTATCGACTCCCGGAGGGATCTGGACATCGAGCGTCTGGGGCATATCGACCCGCCCTTCGCCGCGGCAATTGCGGCAAGGGCTTTCAATGACTTCGCCGCGGCCGTGGCAAGTCGGGCAGGCTCGTTCGACCGTGAAAAAGCCCTGCTGTTGGCGTACTTTGCCGTGTCCGCCGCACAGATTGCAGCGCCGCGCGCCGGTGCCAGGCGTTGCGCCCGAACCGGCGCAGGGCTCGCAGACTTGCGAGACCTCGATCTCGATTTTCGCTTCCTTGCCATGGAAGGCTTCGTCCAGCCCGATCTCCATGTCATAGCGCAAGTCAGCGCCGCGACGGGCCTGTTGACGGCCTCCGCCGCCAAATGCTCCACCGAAAAAGCTTTCGAAAATATCGCCGAGGTCGGAAAAGCCGGCGTTGCCGTCAAATCCGCCGCCCTGGCCCATTCCGCCATTCTCGAAGGCAGCATGTCCATACTGGTCATACGCGGCGCGCTTCTGAGGGTCTTTCAAGCAATCGTAAGCCTGGCTGATTGCCTTGAATTTTGCCTCGGATTCAGTGCAGCCCGGGTTCTTGTCGGGATGCCACTGCATCGCCAGCCGTCGATATGACGACTTGATCTTGCCTTCGTCCGCAGTGCGCTCGACTTCGAGCAGTTCGTAATAGTCGGTTTGCGTGGACATCAAATAACCCTCGCCCCTGGCCCTCTCCCATATCGGGAGAGGGTGGGGTTATTCAATGATGTCAGGCCTTGCCTTCGTCGACTTCCGAGAACTCGGCGTCGACGACGTCTTCCTCGCCTGCCTTCGGCGCGTCGGCGTCCGGCGAGGCTGCCGCAGCCTGCTCCTTCTCGTAGATTGCCTGACCCATCTTCATCGCCACTTCGGTCAGGGCCTGGGTTTTAGCCTTCATTGCCTCAAGATCGCCGCCTTCGACCGCCGACTTTGTATCAGCCAGCGCAGTCTCGACTTCGCCCTTCAGGCCAGCGTCGATCTTGTCGCCATGCTCTTCAAGCTGGCGCTCCGTAGCGTGTACCAGACTGTCGGCGTTATTTCGCGTTTCCGCTTCCTCGCGCCGTTTCTTGTCCTCCTCAGCAAATTGCTCGGCATCCCGGACCATCTGTTCGATATCGGCATCACTGAGCCCGCCCGAAGCCTGGATCTTGATCTGTTGCTCCTTACCGGTGCCCTTGTCCTTGGCCGTAACGTGAACGATGCCGTTGGCGTCGATATCGAAAGTCACTTCGATCTGCGGCACACCGCGGCGGGCCGACGGAATGCCGACGAGGTCGAACTGGCCAAGCATCTTGTTGTCCGCCGCCATTTCGCGCTCGCCCTGGAACACCCGGATCGTCACCGCCTGCTGGTTGTCCTCGGCTGTCGAATAGATCTGGCTCTTCTTCGTCGGGATCGTGGTGTTGCGATCAATCATCCGGGTGAAGACACCGCCCAGAGTCTCAATGCCGAGGCTCAGCGGGGTCACATCGAGCAACAGCACATCCTTGACGTCGCCTTGCAGCACACCGGCCTGGATGGCAGCGCCCATGGCCACGACTTCGTCAGGATTCACTCCCGTGTGCGGTTCCTTGCCGAAGAACTCCTTCACCACTTCGCGCACCCGCGGCATTCGGGTCATGCCGCCGACGAGGATTACCTCGTCGATCTGCGCGGCGGTAACCCCAGCATCGGCCAAAGCCTTTTTCATCGGCTCCTTGGTGCGCTCAATTAGCCCGGCAACCATCTTTTCAAGATCGGCGCGAGTGATCGTTTCTACCAGGTGCAGCGGCGTTGTGCTGCCGCCTTCCATTCGCGCGGTAATGAACGGCAGGTTGATTTCGGTCGTGGTCGTGCTCGAAAGCTCGATCTTGGCCTTTTCGGCAGCTTCCTTGAGGCGCTGGAGAGCGAGCTTGTCGGTCCGCAGATCCATGTTCTCCTTGGCCTTGAACTTGTCCGCCAGCCATTCGACCATCTTGGAATCGAAATCCTCGCCGCCCAGGAACGTATCGCCGTTGGTCGATTTCACTTCGAACACGCCGTCGCCGATCTCGAGCACCGAGACATCGAAGGTGCCGCCGCCAAGGTCGTAGACCGCGATGGTCTTGCCCTCGTTCTTGTCCAGGCCATAGGCCAGCGCGGCCGCAGTCGGTTCGTTGATGATGCGGAGCACTTCCAGACCCGCGATCAAGCCTGCGTCCTTGGTTGCCTGGCGCTGGGCGTCGTTGAAATAAGCAGGGACGGTAATGACTGCCTGCGTTACAGTTTCGCCGAGATAGCTCTCTGCTGTTTCCTTCATCTTCTGCAAGATGAATGCACTCACCTGCGACGGGGAATACTCTTCACCGCCAGCCTTAACCCAGGCATCACCGTTTTTGCCCTTGATGATGGGATATGGAACCAGCTCGGTGTCCTTCTTGGTCACCGGATCATCAAAACGGCGACCAATGAGGCGCTTCACGGCGAAAATCGTGTTGTCGCCATTGGTCACAGCCTGGCGCTTGGCGGGTTGGCCGATCAGACGTTCGCCATCCTTGGTGAACGCCACGATCGACGGCGTGGTCCGCGCGCCTTCCGAATTTTCGATAACCTTGGGTTTGCCCCCGTCCATAACGGAGACGCAGCTGTTGGTGGTGCCGAGGTCAATACCGATAACTTTAGCCATTATTTCCCATTCCTTGCGTCGCGTTTGACGCCGCGCTGTGCATCCCCCGGGTGGCGGCAGGATGGCTTGGCGGCTCCAAGACAATTACTGTCTTCGCCGCGCGATATAGGTTCGGTTTTGCTTGGCACAAGAGCATCGGATGATTAGCGCTGCTGCATTCACAGAAGCTTCCGCATAAAGAAGCTTATCAGGAAAGGATTGGCGCGTGACCATCAGAATGACAATCGCCGCGATTGCCGCACTGGCGCTCTGCGCCTGCCAGCAAAGCAAGCAGAATAACCCGGAACCCAAGGCCGAAGCCAGCAAGGCCGCTCCTGCCGGCAAGCCTGGCATCACGATCGCCGGGGGCAGGCTGGTCCTTCCGGCAGTGGCAGGCAATCCCGGTGCGGCCTATTTCCAGATCGATAACAGCGCAGGCGCGGATGTTGCCATTGCCGCCATTGCGATCAACGGCGCCGAAAAAACCGAAATTCACCAAACAGCCGGTAACACTATGGCCAAGGTCGATTCGGTCGAGATCGCCCCGAGCACCAGCCTCAAGTTTGAGCCCGGCCAATTACATGTCATGGTGTTCAATCTGGCCTCGACCCTAAAGGCGGGCGGGACTACAGAAATGACCATCACCTTTGCCGACGGCGACAAGTCGGCTGCCCCGCTCAAGATAGAGCCGGCGGGTGGCGGCATGGGCGAGATGGCGCACTGAAACCGGACGACGGCAGTCATGCCTGCCCGGCAGGCGGCACACGTGGGCTGACCCTGGGCGAAGTGGCGCTCGTCCGTTCGGTTTTTGGACAGGCCATTGATGTGAGCCAGGTCCACATAAAGCGGCGACGCTGGTTCCCGCTGCAACCGCGCCAGATAGTCATGGCGCCTTCGGGCAACGTGCACTTCCACCCGCGATCGCCGCATTACTGCGACGATTTTTCCCAAGCAGACCTCAATCTCCAAGGTCTGTTTATCCACGAAATGGTGCATGTCTGGCAAACGCAGAAGCGCGGTCGCTGGTACCTGCCACTGTGCCGACCATTCTCTCGGCGCTATGATTATGCGCTGAAGCCAGGTTGGAAGCTGGAGCGGTATGGCATCGAGCAACAAGCCGAGATCGTGCGGCATGCATTCTTGCTGCGCCATGGCCAGCAGGGACCGGGAAGTCCCGGACTGGGGGCCTTTGAAGCACTCATGCCGTTCGGGAATCAGCAGCGTACCTGATATTCGTCACCATTCCGGTCGGTTCGATAGCAGCGGCCATTCTTCTTGATCAGTGCTCCGCCTACAGCACCCGCAGCAGCACCGATTGCAGCGCCTCTGCCAACATTGCCATCGGTCACGGCGCCGACACCGGCACCAACCGCGCCTTTGACAAGCGCGCCTTCACCGGCGTAATTGCCGGCACAAGCGGTCACCGAAAGCGCTCCGGCAAAAAGTGTTGCGATGAGTTGCTTACGCACAGGTCTTACTCAGCAAGGGGTAGACCCTGCGGATATGGGGTGCCTGCGGGCGGGATTTGACCTAGGCAGCAGCAATTCAACGCTGCAGAGGTGCCGCCGGGCGCAATGTCGGCCGGATCAATCGGACTTCTTCGCGACCGCCACCATGGCAGGCCGCAGCAGTCGGTCCTTGATCATATAGCCAGCCTGCAATTCCTGAACCACCGTTCCCGGTTCCTTGTCGGGCGATGGCACTTCGATCATTGCCTGGTGCTGGTTGGGATCGAGTGGCAGGCCCATTGCGGCGATACGGCTGATGCCGTGGGCGGCGAAGACCTTGTCAATCTCGCGGGCGGTGGCCTCGATTCCGGCTACGACGTTCTTGAGCCGCTCATCCTCGCGTAAGTCCGCCGGGATCACGTCAAGCGCACGGGCGAGATTATCGGAGACCGAAAGTATATCGCGGGCAAAGCCGGTTGCGGCGTAGGTGCGCGCATCGGCAATATCCTTCTCAAGGCGGCGGCGCACATTCTGCGTCTCGGCCTTGGCATAGAGCACATCCTGCTTCGCCGCATCGAGATCGCCGCGCAATTGCGCCAGTGCAGATTCAAGCGAGTCGCCGCCGTCGCCGGCTTCCATCATGCTCTCGGGAACGCCCTTCAATTCTTCGGCAACCGCCGGATCGTCCTGCGGTTTTGTCGTGTCATTCATGTTGTAAAATACCCGATTAGCCCAAAAGTTTGCCCAAAGCCCCCATTTTACTGAGAGTCTGCGCGGTGAAATCCACCATGGGGACTAGCCTCGCATAATTCAACCGCGTCGGGCCGATAACTCCGATCACACCGACCACCTTGCCTTCGCGGTCGCGGTAAGGCGATGCGATCACCGATGAGCCCGAAAGCGCGAACAACCGGTTCTCCGAGCCGATGAAAATCCGGGTCGCCTCGGCCTCGCGAGCCAGCTCGAGCAGCTCGGTCACGGACTGCTTGTTTTCGAGATCGTCGAGCAGCATCCGCACCCGCTCGATATCGCCAAGTGCTTCTTCATCGAGCAGATTGGCCTGCCCGCGCACGATCAGCACCGGACGCAGCGCCGCGTCCTGGCTCCATACGGCGAGACCGCGTTCAACCAGATCGCGGCTCGCTGCATCGAGCGCCGACTTTCCGGCTGCAAGCTCTGCCCGCATCGCCTTTGCCGCTTCCGGCAGGGTGCGACCGGCAAGCCGCGCGGTGATGAAATTCGACGCCTCTGCCAATGCGCCAGGCGGCAAGGAAGCAGGCAATTCCACCACGCGGTTTTCAACCGTGCCATCCTCGCCGACCAGCACTGCCAGTGCGCGCTCCGGCGACAGCGCCACCAGCGAAAGTTGGCAAAGGCGCGGATCGCGGCGCGGCACCATGACCACCCCAGCGCCTGCGGAAAGATCGGACAGCAGCGAACTGGTCGCCGCCAGCGCCGCTTCGACCGGCCCTGGCTCAGCCAGCCGCCGCTCGATCGTCGCACGCTCCTCTGCGGAGGGCTCCGCGACTTGCATGATGCCATCGACGAACAGGCGGAGCCCGGCCTCGGTCGGCAAGCGCCCGGCGCTGGTATGCGGCGCAGCGAGCAGTCCGAGCATTTCCAGCTCGTGAAGCACCGAACGGATCGAGGCGGACGAAAGATTGAGCGCCCCGCCGCCTGCCAGCGTTTTCGAGCCGACGGCTTGCCCCGAAGTCAGATAGCCTTCCACCGCAAGACGGAATATCTCGCGGGAGCGGGCTGTCAGTTCGGAGATCGGGGGGTTGGGCATTTGCCCAGTGTAGTTGCTGCAACCCCATCACACAAACTCCGAGCATTCCGGATCGTATTTTTGCAGGATTTGCGTCCCGACATTGAGAGCCTGATTCAAAAGTTTCTCAATGAGTTGAGAGCCTTGCGATTCTGCGGGTGAGCATACGGATGCTAGCGATGGTTGCCCATGCGGTGGAGCTTTCGATGGAGCGCTCCCAGTCCTTGGCGAGCCGACGGCACCGGCCGAGCCATGCAAAGGTGCGTTCTACCACCCAGCGCCGCGGCAAAAGCACGAACCCTTTCGCGGTATCGGAGCGTTTGATGATCTCCAGGTTCCAGCTTCCATGGCCTTGGAGCGCGGCCTTGAGTTTGTCCCCCGCATAGCCACCATCGGCGAAGACATGGCGCAACCACGGGAAGCGATGGCGGATGGCTTTGAGAACATCGACTGCACCGTCGCGGTCCTGAATATCGGCGGCGTGGACCAGAATGAACACCAGAAAACCGCAGGTGTCGGTGATGATATGGCGCTTGCGGCCCTTCACTTTCTTGCCCGCGTCATAGCCGCAAATCCCGCCGCTTTCCGTGGTTTTGACCGATTGGCTGTCGATCACACCGGCGCTGGGCGAAGCCTCGCGACCAGCCTGCTCGCGCGCCGCCATCACCAGCAGATGGTTGATCGTCGTCAGCAGGCCGCTGTCCCGCCAGGCATAAAAATAGCCGCGCACCGTCGAAACCGGCGGGAAGCATTTGGGCAGCATCCGCCACGCGCCGCCGCTCGAAGCAATGTACAGGATCGCGTCCATCACCGTGCGCAGGCAGGTCGTGCGAGGACGGCCGCCGCTGCGCGCGCCGGGAAACATCGGCTCAATCAGCGCCCATTCCGCATCGCGCAAATCGCTTGGATAGCGAGGCCCCTTGCGCATATGTTGCCGACGGGCGGTATCAGTCCAGGCCATGTGCTTCTCCTATCGTCTCGACAACGACAGTGAATCACAAACCTCTGATATCGCTCAACCACTTTCCGTTCAGGCTCTGACTCCCGAATATAACGAAACGATACTCTTGACGACGCGTTAAAAAGGCTGCGCGCATGGAGGCAACATGGCAAACCGTGAGCCGTTACGACAAGTGCGCACGCGCGTTTTCGATAGCGATCGGTGGCACGGATACAAGCCGCGTAGCGATGACATCATAATCGCAACATATTCAAAATGCGGAACAACGTGGACGCAACGTATCGTTAGCATGCTGATATTTGCATCCGATGAACCTCGTCTCATCTGGGATATGTCACCCTGGCCCGACATGCGACTGTTCGGCCCGATAGAAGCCATGTTTGAAAAGGCCGAGGCACAAACGCACCGGCGGTTTTTCAAGACGCATTTGCCTTACGATGCCTTGCCCGTGCATGAAGGTGTCAAGTTCATCCATGTGGCGCGCGATGGTCGCGATGCGGCCCTGTCGTTTCACAATCATCTTTTGAACTTCACCCCGGAAACGCTCGCGTCGCTTGACGAGATCAGCATCGGCGATCCGAAATTCGGCGATCAGCATCCAAGGCAAGATGTCGATCCTGCGGACTTCTTTCACAACTGGATTGCCGACGAAAGCAACAACGGCCAGGGCGATCCTGGAGCGTCCTTCTTCCAGATTGAAAACAGCTACTGGCCAGCTCGCCATGACCCGAACATGCTGCTGGTGCACTATGCCGACCTGAAACGTGATCGGGCTGGCGAAATGAGGCGCATCGCTGACTTCCTCGACATTGAAATTGCGGAATCGATCTGGCCATCGCTCATTGAAGCCGCAAGCTTCGAGAGCATGCAGCGGCAGGGAGACAACCTTATCCCTGCGCTCCAGGTACTCTGGGGCGAGCAAGGGGCCAGCCGTTTTTTCAACAAGGGAACCAACCGCCGGTGGGAGGGCGTGTTCCGCCCCGGTGATCTTGAACTCTACGACGCAAAAGTGCGCGCGGCGTTTGAACCGGAACTTGCGCAGTGGATCGAAAACGGGCGGGCTTCATTGGATTAGCGCGCTTGGTGCCCATGCAGTTGACATGTCCGCCCCACGCCAGCGCTTTCGAGCCAACCGCCTGCCCAGCGCCAGATAACCTTCCACCGCGAGCCGGATAACCTTGCGGGTGCGGACTGTCAGTTCGGAGATCGGGGCGTGGTCACTACCGCTTACTTAGAGCATGGGCTTGCAGCCTCAAGCTTAATGCGCCTAACGCGCGCCACGAAACCATTTAAGGAACCCCCATGCGACCCTCAGGCCGTGCCCCAGACGAAATGCGCGCACTTTCATTCGAGACCAATTTTACCATCCACGCCGAAGGCTCCGTTCTGGTCTCATTCGGCAACACCCGCGTATTGGTGACTGCCAGCGTCGAGGAAAAGATCCCGCCGTTCCTGCGGGGTAAGGGCGAAGGCTGGGTTACCGCGGAATATTCGATGCTCCCCCGCGCCACCCACACCCGCGGCAGCCGCGAGGCCGCCAAGGGTAAGCAATCCGGGCGCACCCAGGAAATCCAGCGGCTTATCGGCCGTTCCTTACGCTCGGTCACAGATATGAAGAAGCTGGGCGAGCGCCAGATCGTGCTCGATTGCGACGTTATTCAGGCCGATGGCGGCACACGGACAGCAGCGATTTCGGGCGCATGGGTCGCGCTGAAGCTCGCCACCAACGGCCTGCTCAAGTCGGGCGCGATTACTGAAGATCCACTGACCCGCAAGGTCGCGGCAGTATCCTGCGGCATTTATCAGGGCACCCCGGTGCTCGATCTCGATTATGACGAAGACTCCAACGCCGATGCGGACGCCAACTTCGTGCTGATCGAAGGCGGCCATATCGCCGAAGTCCAGGCCACCACCGAAGGCGCGACTTATGACGAGGAAGGCCTGCTTCGCCTGCTGCGTCTCGCACGCATCGGTTGTGACCGGATTTTTGCGGGTCAGGACAAGGCAGTCGCCGGATGACCAGGCTGGGCGGCGGGAAACTTGTCATTGCCACGCATAATTCCGGCAAGCTCAAGGAAATCGCCGCCCTGCTTGCGCCCTATGGCGTGGAATGCATTTCCGCCGGCGCGCTCGGCCTGCCCGAACCCGCCGAGACCGGCGCGACCTTCGCCGAAAATGCGCTGATCAAGGCCTGCGCCGCTGCGGAGGCGTCACAACTTCCGGCATTGGCCGATGACAGCGGACTGGGCGTAGCGGCGCTGAAAGGCCGCCCCGGCGTCTACACCGCCGATTGGGCAGAGCGCCAATGGTTCGAAGGCGAAGTTGGACGCGATTGGTACATGGCGATGGGCAAGGTCGAGGGGTTGCTGTGCGAGCAGGGCTCGGAAGCCGACCGCCGCGCATGGTTCACCTGTGTGCTGGCGATTGCCTGGCCAAACGCAACGAGTGCGGTCTATGAAGGCCGCGTGGATGGAGCGCTGACGTGGCCGCCGCGCGGGCAAATGGGCTTTGGATATGACCCGGTATTCGTGCCCGAGGGCCGCAAAGAAACCTTCGCCGAACTCGACCCTGCAGAGAAACACCGGATCAGCCACCGCGCCGATGCATTCGCCAAGCTGGTCGCGGAGCAATTCTCCAGCTAGGCTGGCCGCATGGCCCGCGCGCTCTATATCCATTGGCCGTTCTGCCTCGCCAAATGCCCTTATTGCGATTTCAACAGCCATGTCCGCCAAGGCGTCGACACGGTATCGTGGCAGAGCGCGTTGCTGGCCGACATGGCCCGCGAGGCCGAACTGGCGGGCGGAGAAGCGCTGACCTCGGTATTCTTCGGCGGCGGCACACCTTCGTTGATGCCGCCCGCTCTGGTGGCAGCGCTGCTGGCGGAAGCCGAGCGCCTGTGGGGTTTTGCTCCTGAAATCGAGATCACGCTGGAGGCCAACCCCTCATCGGTCGAGGCCAGCAAATTCGCGGATCTGGCGATTGCCGGGATCAACCGGGTGTCGCTCGGACTCCAGGCGCTCGACGACAAAACTCTTCGCTTTCTCGGACGGCTCCACGATGCAGCGGAAGGTCTCGCGGCGCTGGAAGTGGCCCAGCGTCATTTTGCTCGGGTCAGCTTCGATCTGATCTATGCCCGGCCCGGTCAATCGACCGCCGACTGGTACGCCGAGCTCGGCCGCGCTCTGTCTTTCGGCACCGGCCATCTCTCGCTTTACCAGCTGACCATCGAGCCCGGCACGCGTTTCGAAACCATGGTCCGCCAGCGCCAGTTTACTCCGCTGGACGATGATATGTCCGCCGATCTCTATGACCTCACCCGCGAACTGACAAATGCCGCAGGCCTCCCCGCCTACGAAGTCAGCAACCACGCCCGCGAAGGCCAGCAAAGCCGTCATAACCTCGCCTATTGGCGTTATGATGATTATTGCGGCATCGGCCCGGGCGCACATGGACGGCGCGGAGGACTGGCAACAGTGCGCCACAGGAAGCCGGAAAACTGGCTCGACGCAGTCGCGAAGCAAAGCGACGGCATTGTGGAAACTCGGATGCTCGGTGCGCGAGACCAAGCGGCCGAGTCGATGCTGATGGGGCTGCGACTGGCGGAAGGTGTCAATCTGGCCGAACTGGCAGGCCGGTTTGGCCTCGCGGAAGCGGCATTGTGCGATCTCGACAAGTTGACCTTTTATACCGCGCAAGGCCTGACCTGGCACGAGGGCGCGCGCATTGGCGTGGCCCCGCCGGGCATGGTCCTGCTCGATGCCCTGCTCGGAGAACTCGTCCCCGCAGCACTGGTCGCGGCATGACGCGCGCCGATATTCTTGAAGCCTGGGGCAGTCACCTCACACAAGGCCGCCGTCGCAGCCCGCATACCGTGCGCGCTTATGTCGCAACGGCCGCGCGCTTGCTGGACGAAATCCGCAATCCGGACTGGCCCGCGCTGGCCCGGCTCGACACCACTGTCCTGCGCGGCCAGCTCGCCAAACGGCGGGGGGAGGGCATCGGCAATGGCTCGGCCGCGCGTGAATTGTCTGCGCTCAAGAGTTTCATCGTGTTCGCGCGCGAGCAGGCAGGTATGCCTGACCAGGCGCGCCCGCGCATGCGAGGCCCGCGCGTCAAGAAGGGCCTGCCGCGCCCGGTTACGCCAGACGAGGCCGTGGGGCTGGCTGACATGGTACACAGCACTGCCGCGGAGCCATGGATCGGTGCGCGGGACAGGGCAGTGCTGCTGCTGCTCTATGGCGCCGGCATGCGGATTGCCGAGGCGCTGTCGCTGACCGGGGCGACGCTGCCGCTGGGCGAAGTGCTGACCGTCACCGGCAAGGGCGGCAAGCAGCGCGTCGTGCCTTTGCTGCCGATCGTGCGCGAGAGCGTCGCCGCCTATCTTGGTCTTTGTCCTTGGCCGATAAGCCGCGATGCACCGTTGTTTCGTGGATCAAAGGGCGGCATTTTGGCGCCGGGCATGGTGCAAAAGGCGGTCGCCCGAGCACGGACTGTGCTTGGGCTGCCGACGACGGCCACGCCTCACGCCCTGCGCCACTCCTTCGCGACGCATTTGCTAGGCGCCGGAGCCGATTTGCGGTCATTGCAGGAACTATTGGGCCACGCATCGCTCGGTTCGACGCAGATTTACACCAAGGTTGATGCTGCGGTTTTGCTTGACGTCTATCGCAACGCGCATCCGCGGGAACGGGATTCCTGATTGAAGCTGTTAGTTTTTAAGCTAACTTCGTATTTAAATCAATCATTTGAGCATGGTTTGATGCTTGGTGGGGCGGAAAATTACCCGCGCACTTGGCACTATATCTGTCAAAGTCAGCCTGGATGGCGACTCGCTCATGCGCGCCGGGAAAAGCCTTGTAGCGGGCATCCGGTCAGCCAAGCCGCAATCGGTTCACCGCAACACGCGCTCCAATTGTCCGCACAACACGCCGTCCGCTATTGACTGTTCATCTACCAGCAAGGTTAACGCGACATTCACCCCGACTTGTTTGCATTAACGGAGATCCTCAATGCACGTCGTTTCAAGAAAATCCGGGGCGCTCTACCTGCTCGCTGTCTTTGCCATGCCAATTTCCGGCACCTTGTATGCGCAGCCCGGATCGACTGATCCCAATATTGTCGTCACTGGCGAGCGCCCTCCCGAGCCGTCGCAAATGACTCCCGGACCTGAAATTAAGGGCATCATCACTGCGCGCAATGGCGACAAGATGAAAGTTACTGCCGCTGATGGCACCAATACCGTGCTGGACATAATTCCTGCGACGCGCATCAAGTCCGGCGGGGGGCTGTTTGGCGGCGGTCGCAGCGATCTCACCTCGGCCTCGTTGCTCAATGGCCTGCCGGTTACGGTCAAGACCTGGCAGTGGAGCGGCGGCCTGGTGGCGAGTCAGATCAACTTCAAGAATAACGACTCGCGCACCGCGTTGATGATCCACAATGGGACCAACCAGCGCTTTGAGGAGCAAACAGCAGCAACAGAGGCGCTGCGCGGACGCATGGCGGATATCGACAAATATAATATCCGGAACACGACGAACGTCTACTTCGATACAGGCAAAGCAACGCTGTCCGAAACTGCCAAGGCGGAGCTTTGCGCCACTTCAACCGCAGCCGAAGCGACGGAAAACGCACTCATGCTGGTCGTGGGCTACACCGATTCGACCGGCAGCGATGAAGTCAACCAGGCGCTTAGTGAACGGCGAGCCAGCAGCGTCATCCACTATCTGCAGCAGGTTTGCCACTGGAAGCCCTATCGCATGCTGACTCCGACCGGCATGGCCACGGCGGATCCACTGGCGGACAATGCCTTGCCCGAAGGCAGGGCCCAGAACCGCCGCGTCTCTGTGAACATCCTCGTCAGCAAGAGTGTCGACGGTCTGTAAGCACGATCGCGACGAGGCTGGCGCTACAGATTATCTGCCTTGGGCGGAAGTTGCCAAGACTTCCGCCCTGATCCTTGTGGTCAATGTGGGATCGGCCAGCAACTGTCCCTCTTCTTCCTTGAGGATTGCCAGAAACGCATCGCGTTTGAAAGTCTGCATCACTTCGGGGGCGAGCAAGGTCCCTTCCGGCAATGCAGACGCCACCAGATCGATCATGCGTTCCGCTCCGTGCAGGCGGCCCCAGAGGTAGTCGTTCTCGCGGTACGCGCGGCTGAAAAAGGCGCCGAAGTTGTAGAATTCGACTCCGCGCAGGCATTCTGTCGCGCCGCCCGTGCGGATGGAATTGGCATCGTCGGGTGAGATGCGATCGACGTTTACCGGGTCGAATTCGTTCAAACCTTCGCCGCGCAGAAGCGGCAAGGTCACCGTGTCATAAAAAGGGAAGCCGAGATAGGCGAGCAATATCCGGCGGCGGAGTGGCATCGGCATATTGGCCAAGGCTGAAGCGAGAATTACGTCTGCCTGCAGGTCGGTTTTGCGCAATTGCCGGCTCTGCGAAATGTGGGACAGAACTGTGCCCGGATTTTGGAAAAAGTCGGCGGCGAGTGTGGCGAATTGTGGCCCCAGGCTTTCGCGCGTTTCGCAGTCGAAATAGAGCGCCAGCACTCCATAAACTGCTTCACGCGCCTTTTCGCGAGCCACCTCGCTGACTGGTTCCTCATTTTCCCAGCCTTCCGTGAGACGCCGTGCCAGCAGGCGCAGGCGGCGGATGCGGAAGGGAAGGTCGTGTGCGGTGAGGAATTCGATAGTGCCTGGCGACGCGCCGCCGCGCGGCGCGGTCAGGCTGGCAAGACCGTTGCTGGCCAGATGGCGGGTCAATACCTGCGCAATTGGTTCCGCCGACGGCATCATCAACTGCGGCGCGGCCGTGTGGATGAGTTGCGCCAGCCCATCGACGATGCCTGCGACTTTGACCTGGGCATAGGCATGATAGGCAAATCCCGCCCGCTCGGCTGCGGCCTGCTGCGCCTTGGCACGCCAGGCAGCGAGTCGCTTGACCGTGGGGCGATCGAAGAACAGGGTCCGACCGAACAGCCTTTCCACCGTCTGCTCAATCTCCGGACGCAGTGCCTCGACAATGCCGCGCAACCGGGCAATCTGGGTCGATTGCCGGGCCAGTACTTCGAGATTGTCGCGCACCGGCTGCTCGCGCGGTATCGAGGACAACGAGCCGAAGATCACCGAGAAAAATCCTGGCCGTCGCGGATCGCTGCGCCGCATGCCCCCGACGCGGTCCGGCCTTGGATCGATATAGACGAACCGCCGGTCCACCTCGCGGTGCGCCGGTTTGTCACGCAGGGCCTGCATGGCTTCGGCGAACGGAGCGTTGACCAGCACCGAGCCATCGATCAGCGAGACACCCTCGACATCGCCAAGCAGGGTATGTTCGGGCATGATCCGCGCGGCAAATTCAGCGCGACCCGGCCATGGCTGGCTACGTTCGCCCAACAGCGCATCAATCTCTGACAACATCAAAGGTGGGAATGCGCCTGGAAAGCTGGCCGTCGCGCGCGAGGCAAACAGCAACTCAGGGATCGCCGCAAAATCCGATCCGCTTTTAGACGGCGTCGCAGCGCGAAATCCTATCGACAGGCGGTGCTCGCTTTCCTGCACCAGCGCCGGGCTGTGCAACCGCAATGAACCGAGGTAGCCCTTGAAATCGGTCGCGGTGACAAACAGATCGAGTGGGTGGCCGGGCGGCAGCAGCGGCGCTCCCGCTTCGCTGGCCGCCATGGCATCAAGCGCTTCGGCCAGCAGGCGCGAAAAGCCAAGCCCGCCAAACGGTGGTTCGAACCAGCGCGAGCGGATGAACCGTGAAAGCTTGGTGCGGACTTCGTGCCGCGTTTCGGGCGCAACGCTGGCGGAGACAACATTGCCGGGGCGCGACAATATCCACCACACAATTGGCGCGGCCCAGAACTTGGCGATGCGCGACCATGGCCGGGCATCGGGATCAAGCAGGACGTCGATATCAGCGCGTTCCAGCCATAGCTTGGTCAGTGGTTCGATCGACTGCCCGGAATGGATGGCCTGAGCGAGGAAAACCCCGTTGATGCCCCCCGCGCTTGCCCCAGTGACAATGTCATTGAGCACCCGCAGGCGCAGGTCGTAGTGTTCCTGCAGGTGTTCCAGCAACCTGAGATAGACCGCCTCGGTGCCCGAGGGTTGAGTCTTGTCCGACAGAAAAGCCTGGCTGGCGCGGCACAGTTTCCAGAGCTCTTTGGTGACACCGTGCATGTACACGGCGAGGCTGATGCCGCCATAGCAGACAAGCGCAATTCTGAGTTCCTTTTGGCGCATAACGCACGCTTGCCGGGAATATCAACTAAAGGCAATTGCGTTCTCTATACGTTCTTGTTAAGCCGTCGCCATGGCTAAACCCAAACGCCGTTATGCCTGCTCAGCCTGTGGCAGTGTGTCCTACCGCTGGCAGGGCCAGTGCGCCGATTGCGGCGAATGGAACTGCCTTGCCGAGGAGGCCCCGGCAACCGTGTTTTCACTCAAGCACGATCTCTCCGCGGGCGGCAGAGCAATCAATTTCGAACCGCTCGATGCGCCAAGCGCACCCTTGCAACGACGCAGCACCGGGCTTGCCGAATTCGATCGGGCACTAGGCGGCGGCCTGGTGCCGGGCTCGGCAATCCTCATGGGCGGCGATCCGGGTATCGGCAAATCGACATTGTTGCTGCAGGCGGCGTCGAAGGTGGCGCGCGGGGGCGGGGAAGTCATCTATATCAGCGGCGAGGAGGCGGCGGGGCAGGTGCGCTTGCGGGCAGAGCGGTTGGGGCTTGCGGGCGCTCCAGTGCGTTTTGCAGCCGCGACGTCGGTACGCGATATCCTCACTACACTAGGAGACATGGCCGCGCCGGCCTTGTTGGTGATTGATTCGATCCAGACAATGCACAGCGACCAGATCGAGGGTGCCCCCGGCACCGTCAGCCAGGTGCGCGGTTGCGCTTTTGAACTGATCCGCTTCGCCAAGGAGAGCGGGTCGGTGCTGGTGCTGGTTGGGCATGTCACCAAGGACGGTAATATCGCGGGGCCTCGCGTGCTCGAACATATGGTCGACGTGGTGATGAGCTTTGAAGGCGAACGCAGCCACCAGTATCGCATCCTTCGCAGCCTCAAGAACCGTTTCGGCCCAGTCGATGAGATCGGCGTCTTTGCCATGGCCAGCGAGGGGCTGGAGGAGGTTTCCAACCCGTCGATGCTGTTCTTGTCAGGCCGCAACGAGCCGATGGCAGGCAGCGCGGTTTTCCCCGCGATGGAAGGCACCCGGCCTGTCCTGGTTGAAATCCAGGCACTGATCGTCAGGTTAGCCAGCGGCGCGACCCCGCGCCGCGCGGTGGTCGGGTGGGACAGCGGCCGACTGGCAATGCTCCTAGCAGTGCTCGAAGCGCGCTGCGGGCTGAATTTTTCGAGCGCGGAAGTCTACCTGAACGTTGCGGGAGGTTACCGGCTGGCTGATCCTGCGGCTGATCTGGCAGTAGCGGCAGCTCTGATCTCAGCCTTGGGGGACAAGGCGCTGCCTGCAGGGTCCGTCTGGTTTGGTGAAGTCAGCCTTGCCGGCGAGATCCGGCCAGTTGCCCATGCCGGCCTGCGCCAACGCGAAGCCGCCAAGCTTGGGTTCAGCCATGCCTGCGGCCCTGCCGATACCAGCGGCCTCAATAGCGACAGGGAGGGCTCGATTCGCTACCGGGCGTTGGATCAGCTGCCAAATCTCGTTGACCGGATTCTGGGTGAAGCGTAAAACGCCGGGTCAATGACAGGGTTCGACATTGCTATCATGCTTTTGGTCGGCTTCGGCGCGGTGACTGGCTTTGCGCGCGGTTTCGTGCAGGAGGTTCTGACGTTGGCGGCGTGGTGCCTGGCGCTGTTCACAATCCATTATCTCCACACGCCGGTTTATCAGGCCCTCGAGCCGCATATCGGAACCCAATCGGGTGCATCGGTTCTCGCCTTCGCGATCCTGTTGCTGGTGCCATATGGGGCAGTGAAGGCGATCAGCCGCTGGGCCGGGCAAAACAGCCGGGCCTCGCTGCTCGGACCGATTGACCGGGTTCTTGGCTTCGGATTTGGCGGACTCAAGGGCATGATTATCGTGGTCATGGCCTTTTCGATCGTGGCGCTTGGCTTTGATGTGGTTTGGGGCAGAAACGGTCGCCCTAGCTGGATCACCCAGGCGCGGACTTATCCGTTCGTCAATGCCGGCAGCGAAAAGCTTGTCACGCTGATTGCCGAGCGGCGCCACGCTTTGGAAAAGTCACACCCCAAATGAGCGGCGCAGCAGCGCTCTATAGTCCGGAAGTTTTGGCGCTCGCGACGAGCCTGGCGCACTGGCCACTGGATGAGGGCTTGCCGTTGCAGGGTTCGGCGCGATCCAAGAGCTGCGGCAGTACGTTGATGCTCGGCCTAGAAACCGATGCTGGTGGCCGCATCAGCAGGATTGGCTTGAAGGCCCAGGCCTGCGCCATCGGTCAGGCCGCCGCAGCGATCTTCGCGGGAGCCGCAGCAGGGCGAAGCGGGGCCGAAATCGCACTGGCTGAAAGTGAGATCCGGGCGTGGCTAGCGGGCGGGCCTGCGCTACCGCATTGGCCTGGGATGGCGACGCTGGAACCAGCGCAGGCATACTCCGCGCGCCATGGCGCAATCCTGCTGGCCTGGCAGGCGGCGCGAGAGTTGCTTCACACAGGACAAATGCCTCGCTAAGGCAACCGCAAAGGTTTCAGGTGGGGAAATTACAAACCATGGCATTTGCCAATCCAGTCGCGCATATCGAACCAACTGCGTCTGATATCCGACTGGTGATCGCCGCGTCATCGGCCGGCACGATCTTCGAATGGTACGATTTCTTCATCTATGGTGCCTTAGGCACGATCCTGTCGAAGACCTTCTTCCCGACCGGCAATGCGACGCTGGAAATGCTGCTTTTCTGGCTCGTCTTCGCAGTAGGCTTCGGTTTTCGTCCGCTGGGCGCGATCCTCTTCGGATTTCTGGGCGACAAGCTGGGGCGCAAATATACTTTTCTTGTCACCGTCACACTGATGGGCATTGCCACTGCTGGGGTAGGTTTCGTGCCATCTGCGGCGAGCATCGGCATGGGGGCTCCGGTCATCGTCATTCTGCTGCGCATCCTGCAGGGCCTTGCGCTGGGCGGCGAATATGGCGGCGCGGCAATTTATGTGGCGGAGCATTCGGCGCCGGGTCGGCGCGGTTTCTATACCGGTTTCATTCAGGCCAGCGTAGTCGGCGGCTTCGTGCTCAGCCTGATGGTGGTGCTGGTCTGCAAGGGAGCGATGAGCGCCGAGACCTGGGCTGAATGGGGCTGGCGGGTGCCGTTCATTCTGTCCATCGCGTTACTGGCAGTTTCGCTGTGGATGCGCCTGAAGCTTAATGAGAGTCCGGTTTTCAAGGCAATGAAGGAACAGGGCGAACTGGCCCGCAATCCGTTCGTCGAGAGCTTCACCTATCCCGGCAACAAGAAGCGGCTGTTCGTGGCGCTGTTCGGCGTTTCCGCAGGCATGACGGTGATCTGGTACAGCGCGATGTTCTCCGGCCTCAGCTTCCTCAAGACTGCGATGCGGATGGACGATACGCGCGCGGAAATCATCATCGGATTTGCTGCGCTGTTTGGCATGGCCTTCTTCGTCCTGGCTGGCAAACTGTCCGACCGGGTTGGGCGCAAGCCTCCGATCGTCTGGGGCTATGCGCTCGCGCTGGTGTTGATGTTCCCGGTCTTCTGGGTCATCGGCGCTTATGCCAATCCCGGGCTGGCCGAAGCGGCGCAGCGGTCTCCGGTGATCGTATCCGGACCGAATTGCTCTTACGCAATTTTCTCGACCGAACAGAAGACACCCTGCGCCAAACTGCTGGCCGACTTGTCCGGCTTGGGGGTTGCGTATAGCCGCGCCGAGTCAGCAGATGTGGCGCTGACCGTCGGCGGCAAGCCGATGCCGCTGGGCGAGTACAACTGGACCGACAAAAAGTCGCGTGGGGATCAGCTCAAGACCTGGTTGACGGCGTCGGGCTATAACCTCGACAAGGTCAAGCCGCCGCTTGGCGCATCACTCATGGTCTTTGCCGCCCTGCTGTCGATGATGGCGCTATCGGGCGCAACATACGGATCAGTGGCGGCACTGCTTACAGAGATGTTTCCGCCGCGCATCCGTTATAGTTCGATGTCCATCCCCTATCATATCGGCACCGGTTATTTCGGCGGCTTCCTGCCGTTCATTTCCGGCGTGATCGTCGCGCTGACCGGTAATCCCTATTCAGGGCTGTGGTACACCTGGATCATCGTTGCGGTGGCGCTCGTGGTGGCCATGTGGGGCCTCAAAGGCGGTCCGCCCCGAGATTATACCGACGACTATGGTGAAGCTTGATCCGCCACCGGCTGCGCTGCGGCTGGACATCGACCGCGCGGCCCTGACAAGCAACTGGCAGACACTCGACCGGTTGTCGGGCAGTGCGTGCGCGGGGGCGGCGGTCAAGGCCGACGCTTACGGAGTAGGCGCCCGGATTGCCGTACCCTTGTTGTGGGAAGCTGGATGCCGAGATTTCTTCGTAACCTATGCCAGCGAAGCCGCAGACATTATCGACCTCGTGCCGCCAGACAGCATCTCCCTGTTGCACGGCCCCTTGCGGGCAGCTGATGCCACCTGGGCGCGCGCTTCAGGGGTTCGGTTAGTGATCAATTCACTGGAACAGGCCCGGCGCTGGATCGATTCTGGAGGTGGGCTTTGCGATGTCATGGTCGATTCCGGCATCAACCGGCTCGGCCTGCCGATGTCGGCGCTTGGCGACGAAATGGTGCAGCAGCTCGAAGTAGATGTGCTGATGTCGCACCTCGCATCTGCCGACGAGGATGTGGCGTCCAACTCGGTGCAATGCGCGCGTTGGAACGAAGCCCGCAGCTCCTTGCAACACCGGCGCGCCAGTCTGGCCAACAGTGCAGGTATCGTCCTTGGCGAGGCCTATCACGGCGCGCTGACCCGGCCCGGCCTGTCGCTCTATGGCGGCATTGCGCGTTCTGAACTAGCGCATGAAATCCGTCAGGTGGCGCGGCCGATGGCGGCGATCATGCAAGTACGCCAAATCGCGGCGGGAGAAGGAGTGGGTTATAATTCCACCTTCATTGCGCCCGCCGCAATGCAGGTCGGGGTCATCGCGCTGGGCTATGCCGATGGCTATTTGCGCTGCTGGTCGGGCGGCAAGGGCGCGATGCTGCATGAGGGGCGCCGCCTGCCAGTCCTAGGCCGCGTGTCAATGGATATGACAGTGGTCGATCTCGCCGATGCACCGGAGCTTCGCGAAGGAGACTGGATCGAGGCAGACTATGGCCTCGTTGAAGGCGCTGCGGCCAGCGGCCTTTCCCAATACGAGCTGCTCACCCTGCTGGGTCGCCGCTTCGCGCGCTAAATGGACGCTGGTTCTGCGTTGCTGCGCAGCAAGCTTTTGTTGCACTGCGGTCGCTGCACATGCTAACATCCAAGGGCGTCGATGGGAGTTGATGAGATATGGCTGAAAGCAGTGGCAAGAATGGCGATGTGGTCATTATCAAGAAATACGCCAACCGGCGGCTCTATAACACCCGTTCGTCGAGTTATATCACACTGGATCATCTGGCAAAAATGACCCGTGACGGTGTCAATTTCCAGGTCCTCGATGCCAAAACCGGGACTGACATTACACACCAGATCCTGACGCAAATCATCATGGATGAAGAATCGACCGGCGAAAAAATGCTGCCGGTCAACTTCCTGCGTGAGCTGATCTGCATGTATGGCAATTCGATGCAGTCACTGATTCCGCATTATCTAGAAGCCTCGATGACCAATTTTCGGGCCAATCAGGGCAGGCTTGCCAAGGTCTTCGAAGAGACCATCGGCAAGAATCCTTTGGCCAAGCTGGCTCAGCATAACATCTCGCTGTTCAAGACGGCCGCTTCGGCGTTCATGCCGGGCAATGACAAGGCCGCTGCGACGCCGAGCGAGGCGCGCGACGATCTTGCCGCATTGCGCGAGCAGATGGCTGCGATGCAGGCCAAGCTCGACGCGCTGGGGAAATA
>JBDSSP010000074.1:0-6679 GCA_039928735.1 Novosphingobium sp.
CAGAAACAACCCCGCCAGCGCGCCGCTCATCAGGTTGCTGAGACTGCCGGCGATAAGCGCGCGGATGCCCAGCCTTGCAATCACCGGCTTCTGGTTGGGCGCGAGGCTGCCAGTGACTGCCATCTGGATCGCGATCGAGCTGAAATTGGCAAATCCGCACAGCGCAAATGTCACCACCGCAACAGTACGCGCCGATAGGTCTTTGGCCTGGCCCAGATCGATGAACGAGACGAATTCGTTGAGCACCAGTTTGGTGCCAAAATAGCTGCCTGCGCGCAGTGCTTCGCCCCAGTCCGGCTGACCGATCAGGTAAAACACCGGCGCGAAGGTATAGCCGAGCAGCGATTGGAAGGTGACGCCGCTATAGCCGAAGAGACCCGCGGCCCAGCCGACAAAGCCATTGGCCATGGCCACCAGCGCGACGAAGGCCAGCACCATTGCACCGACCGCGACGGCCAGCCTGACCCCGGTCTGCGCGCCTTCCGATGCGGCCATGATCAGGTTGGCCGGGCGTTCCTCGCCCGTAACGAGCGCCAGGACTTCTTCGGCCTCGCGGTCCACCGGCCAGCCTTTGGGATCCGGCATGATCAGTTTGGCCATCATGATCCCGCCCGGCGCCGACATGAAGGCGGCGGCGACGAGATAGTCGATGCGGATGCCCATGCTGGCATAGGCAGCGAGGATCGTGCCCGCGACACCGGCCATGCCGACGGTCATGACGCAGAACAGCTGTGACGGGATCAGCCCGGCAAGGTAAGGCCGGATCACCAGCGGTGCTTCGGATTGGCCGACGAAGATGTTGGAAGCGGCGGACAGGCTTTCGACCTTGCTGATCCCGGTGATCTTCTCCAGAGCGCCGCCGATCCAGCGGATCACCAGCCGCATCACGCCGAGATAGTAGAGGATCGAGATCAGCGCGGCGAAAAACACGATCACGGGCAGCGCCGAAATAGCAAAGCTGGTGCCACCGATCTCGGGCCTGGCGAGCGGGCCGAACAGGAATTCCACCCCGGCATGGGCAAAGCCGAGCAGGCTGGCGACGCCATTGGAGATGGACTGGAGCACGAGCTTGCCCGGCGGTGAATAGAGCACCAGCGCGGCGAAACCGGCCTGCAATGCAAAGGCGGCGCAGACGATTCGCGGGCGGATTGCCTTGCGGTCAGTCGAAAACAGGATCGCGATGGCAAGGATGAGCACGACGCCAAGCAAGCTGTGGATGACTGGCAAGATGACCCCCTAGTTTCGCAGGTGCTGCGCGGCCCCGACGATGCATGACCGCCAGCGCCAAGTCCATGCTTGCCGTCGCCGTGCGCTTCAATATTCGACCATCGGCTTGAACACCAGGCGCGCGATCAGGTCGGCGACCTCGTCGGGCGGAGTTTCGGGTACTTCGCCCAGCCACCAGGCGAGGATCGTGACAATGGCCGAAAGCGGATAGATCACGGCGAGCCTGCCCGGTAATTTGAGCGGCTGGTCGGCAGCGAGGGCAAAGGACTGCTCGGCCGTCTTTTCGATGAAACCGGCCCGGATCTGGCCACCGGCGCCGCCGGTCAGCAAGGCCTTGTAGACCACGCGGTGCTCGTCGACGAAGCGGCACAGGTGGCGCGCGCCGAGTTCGCTGTGCCGATCGCCCAAGGCCGGGAGCATCGCCCCGCTGGCCTGTTCGAAGAAATCCTGCGCCACTTCCTCAAGCACTTGCGCCTTGTCGCGGTAGTGCCTGAAGAAAGTGGCATTCCCGATCTCCGCCTTTGCCACGATATCGCGCACCAGCACCTGGTCGAACGGCTGGCTAGCCAGCAGATTGACCAGTGCTGCCTTGATGGCAGACCGGGTCCGGTCATTTCTTGGGTCGGGACGTCTTGACATGTTTCCTGCTTGACATGGTTTCAGAAGGTGCATATTTTTGATACATTAAGTATCAAAAAGTGGCTTGATGCTCGCAGACTGGCTCCGTGCTGTCCAGTTTGCGGTGCATCCCCGGTAAAGGAGTGCCCAGACCGTGACATCACCTATCGTGCTTTCCCTCTGGGAGAATTACCAGATCAAGCTGTCGCTGATCACACTTGCGGGGATCTTCCTGATCCCACTGGTCACGCGGCGCCTGTTCAATCTCATTCCGGCCTTCGCTGCGGCCGACAAGCTCAACACCGATACCCTTGCCGCCAAAATGCAGAAGCCGGCCTATGCGGAAAACCAGAAGTGGAATCGCAAGTGGTCGGGGCTGTTCCTGGTGTTCATTTTCGGCGGGATCATACCCTTCGCGCTGACGCCGGGATTGCCGATATGGTGGAAGCTGCTGGTCGATTGCTTCGTGATCCTGATGGTCTACGATTTCTTCTACTACCTGATGCACCGCTTCGTGTTTCATCAAAGCGAGCAGTTCGATGGGCCGCTGATCTGGATGCACGCAGTCCATCACCGCCAGCACAACCCATGCCGCTGGGATTCAAGCTATATTCACCCGCTGGAAGTGGCGCTTGGGCTCGGTCTGTATGTCGCAACGATCTTTGGCCTGTCGTTCGTGATGGGCAATTTTTCGGTGCCGACCGTGGTCGTTACCTGGATCGCCTTCAGCCACATCAACCTGCACAACCACGACCTGTGGGAAGTCGACCGCTTCCCATTCAAATACTGGAATCATGCGGCCGAAATGGACCACCATCACCACGCCCGCTTCACTGGCGGCAACTATGCGACGATCACGCTGCTCTATGACTGGATGTTTGGCACCCTCGACTATGGCAAGGGGCCGCGCACGGCGGCGAGGATCAAGCGGCCTGTTCCCGCGTCAGCGGAATAAAGCCCAGGCCCCCAGCGCCCTTCTGCGACCACATCGGGTAGGGCGCGAAATCGGATATGCCGAACTTGGTCAGCGGCAGGCCGCTGTGGCCGGTCGGGACTTCAACGCAGTTGTCGGCTATCCATAAGTCAGTTTCCTGTCATTGCCTTGACCGCATCGGGGATCATGGGATTGCCGCGCTCGCCGCTGGCGAATTCGGCTATCTTGCTGCGGATGAACGCGTCGGGATCGTCCGCCCGCCGCACGATTATGTCGAAGCCGACCGGATCGGACGGGATGAATATCCAGCCTTGCGACATGCCATCGGCCAGCACAACGGCGAGCTGTTCGGGCAGCAGCAGCCTGGTCTCGGCGCCAGGACCGCGCATCGGGCAGTCCTTGGTCCAGCTGGTCATCGAATCCATAACCTGGGTCATCACCGGCCCCGGCATCAGACAGCTGACCCGGATGTTCTGTGGTTCGAGATAGACTGCAAGGTTCTCGCTCATCGAGATGATCGCCGCCTTGGCTGCGGCATAGGGCACACGGCTGGCGGCATAGGGATAGAGCCCGGCAAAGCTGGCCGTGTTGACGATATGGCCGCGCCCCCGTTCGATGAATTTGGGCAGGAAGTGCAGACAGCCGCGCACCGCCGCGAAATAGTTGATGTCCATGATCCGGTGCCATTCGGCGAAGGGAATGTCTTCCGGGTGGCCATTGAGCATGCCGCCGACATTGTTCATCACGATATCGACCGGGCCGAAGGCGTTTTCAGCGGCCGAAGCAGTCGCCGCGATCGATTCGTCCGACAGCACATTACATGCCAGCGCCACGGCCTCACCGCCCGCCGCGATGATCTCGGCTGCCGTCGCCTGGGCCGCATCTTCGGCCAGATCGGCAATCGCCAACCGCGCGCCGCGCTTCGCCCATTCCATTGCCACGGCCCGGCCGATGCCCTTGGCTCCGCCGAAGATCAGCGCATGGCTGCCCGCGAAGGGATTTTCGGGTGGCCTCACGCTGCCGTCTCGCCCAGCCCAGCTGCGCTCTGGGCCAGCGGCCACAGCACTTCATTGGCCAGTACCGTGCAGAAATATTCATTGACCAGCGTGATCTTGCCGCCCTTCAGCGTGATGAAAAAGACGTATTTGTTGCAATAGGCAGTGCCGGCGCTGGTCTTGGCATTGCCTTCGCATTCGACTGCCACCTGATCACCCTCGGCCACCGCACTCTTGATCGTGAAGGCGAGCCCGGTCGGCATCAGGTGCTTGAACGCCTCGATCCCGTCGATCATCATCCGCGCATCGCGCGTGCCTTTGAAATGGCTGTTGCCGGTGGCCACGGCAATAGCATCGGGAGCCAGGCACTCGGCCGCTGCCACCGGATCGTTCTCGCCCATCGCCTTGATGAATTTGAGCGCTACCTGCCTGTTTGCTTCACTCATCGCCTTCTCCGATCCTTTCCAATAGTTCCCGCACCGCCCCGCCGACGTCGTATTTTCGCCAGAATCCCAGAAACACGCCGTAGATATGCATCGAATTGCGCGCCGGGTCCACGGCCACCGGTTCGAGCATCGGATCGAGCGGACCGGCGGCGTGGATTATTTCGGGAAGGCGGAATCGGATCGTCTCGGGGAAGGCCAGCACCCGCGCCACGCCCATCACGGCAAGATGCAGCCGCAGGTGGAAAGTGAGTTCTTCGACAGTGATCGCCGGTCCACCATTGGCAGCGTACTCTTCGCAGAACAGCACCAGCAATTCATCGAGGTGATGGTCCCATATATCGCTGTGCGCCGCCGACAATCCGCCCCACAGCGCCGCGCCGAACGTGATCTGGCCGACCCGGCCCCAGTCGATCAGGCCGCAGTGGAGTTCACCATTGCCGTCGCGCCAGAACCAGCAGTTATCGATATGCGCGTTCCAGTGGCACAATGCGATCATGCGCGGATCGCCTTGCAGGTAGCGCTGGATCGTCGCCTCGTGGCGGCGGATCAGTTCGGCGTCCTGCGCGAGGAGGGCCATGAATTCATGGCCGCGCACCGCCTCGGGCAGAAGCTGCGGACAGTCGCGGGCATAGGCGGAGCAGTGCTCCAGTTCGGCCTCCAGCTCGGCCTCGCTATAGCGGATCGGGTCGGCGGAATCAGTGGCGGGGTTGAACGGGAAGCGGGCGTCGATGTCTGGCGCCAGCCTTCCCGATTTGTGCGATGCAGCCAGGCGGGCCAGCGCAATGACCACTTGCCGGTAATAGGCAAGCGGATCGTCAAGCGTCAGGTGATCGAGGCATTTGCGCCGGTGTGGCTCGATGCCCTGCTCGCCGTAGCGGACACTCTCGGTAATGATCAGGCCAGTGCCGCTCGCCATGTGGTAATCGGCGAACCATGCGCATGGCACCGCAATCGGGAAACCCGGCTGGCGCGATAGCGGGGCAAAGCGTGCCTCCGGGCCCATTTCCCAGCGCCCGCGATCATCGCGGCGTTCGTCGGCAAAGTCGCGCGAGAACTTGACGAAAAGGTAGCGGTGCAGGCCCTCTTCGGCATGGGCATATTCGACTTCCAGGTAAAACTTTGCGCCGGTGCTGCCGCCCGGACAGGACTTGAGGCTGACAATGCGGGTGACTGAATTGCCGGGAGCAAGCGAGCCGAAGGCATGGAAGGCATGGGTCAGCCATGCTGCCCCGCCTTCGCGCAAGGCATCGCCGTGAGCCGGGATGACGAAGCCGGTGGCATCGCCGGTGAAGTGATCGATCATGGCCGCTGCGCTAACCATGCCCTTCTCGCACAGCAAGCTAGATCAGCGCGCCCCGTTCAGTGCAGGCGGATGCGGATGCAGGCGGGGCCCGGACCAGCCGCCAGCGCGGCAAAGCCGGGATGGGTGGGGGCTGCTTCGGCACAGACCGGGCCATGCAGCTCGCCAGTCAGCCGGGAAGCCGCGAGCAGGGCAAGCACCAGCGCTGCCAATGCCAGCCAGACCATCGGTCTTGTGCGAGTGTGTTCCATGGCTCCATATTTGCCGCGCCTGGCTTACCGGCGGGTGTGGCAAATGGGTTGGCAGATGCAGTTAACGCGGCAAGCATGACAGCGGCGGTGTGAGCGTGACTTGCCGAGATGATCACGGTAGAATGATTGCATCTGACACGATCCGCCAGGAGACTACTCATGAGCGAAGAAACACCGCAAGGCCAGCCCGTGGCTCCTGCGCCGCCGCCAGTGCAATCGGCTGGATTTGATTTCAACCACCCGACCATCGTCAGCCTGCTGTATCTTTCCACATTCCTGTTCGGCGTCACAGTGATCATCGGCGTGGTGCTGGCCTATGTCTGGAACGGCGAGACGCACGCTGAGTGGGAGAGTTCGCACTACGAATATCTGATCCGCACATTCTGGATCGGCCTGATCGCATCGATGATCAGCTTCGTCCTGATGATCGTGCTGGTCGGTTTCCTGCTGTGGATTGCGGTTGGTGTGCTGGTGGTGGTGCGCTCCGTGCTCAGCCTGATCAATGCCCAGAAGCAGATGCCGATGCCCAATCCGGAGACCTGGCTGGCTTGAAGCCCCGGGCCAGGCGACAGATTTGGTTAGCCTGGCTTGCCACCACCGTTCAGCTCTTCTACCGCGCGGGCTGCCTGATCGATGGCGGTGTGCGTATAGGCATCCCAGCCGGCATCGCTGCCCGCAATCGCGACATTGCCCAATTTGCGCCGGGCCAATTCCTGTGGGAACTCCTTGCTGTCGATGCCGTCATACAGTGCAGTCGGATAATAGGCATAGCCGTGGGACCAGCGGTTGACCGTTATCGCAAGGATGTCGTCGCCCGCGTCGAAGCCGCCCGGGCCGAGCATGCGGGTCAGCTCGTCGCGGATGTTTCTCTCGAAGTCCGCAAAGCTCATGCCGAACAGTTTCATCCG
>JBDSSP010000075.1:0-4056 GCA_039928735.1 Novosphingobium sp.
AGATTGCCATAGAGTAGCAGGCAATTGAGGCTGGCGGAACAGGCGGTCGCGCCCGCCAGCCCGACGATGCCGAACTGGCGCACCACGGCCAGGTTGAGGAAGATGTTGAACAGCAGCGCGCTGCCAGCGGTCTTGACCGGTGTCTTGGTATCGCCGCGCGAGAAGTAGCCGGGCTCCAGTACCTTGACCAGAACATAGGCTGGCAGGCCGCAGACCAGTGCGACAACGATATGTGACATGATTTCGCCGTCCGTCGGCTTGAATTTGCCGCCCACAAAGAAGGCGTTGACGAAGGCCGGAGCACAGACCGCCAGTGCGGCCGCGGACGGCAGGGTCAGCAGCGTCGCCAGTTCGATTGCCCGGCCCTGAAGCTTAGCGGCACCCTTTTGGTCATTGGCGGCGATATGGCGCGACAAGGCCGGAAGAATCGCAGTTCCCAGAGCAATGCCGACAATGCCCAGTGGCATCTGGTTAAGACGGTCGCCCATCTTGAGCAGAGTCAACGAGCCTTGCGGCAGGCTGGTGGCAAAGAATGTGTCGGCCAACTGGCTGATCTGATAGATGCCCGCGCCAAATGTGGCCGGGAAAATACGCCACAGCAGCACTTTGGTGTCGGGCGTCATCTTGGGCCAATGCAACTTGAGGCCAACCCCGGCGCGGCGTAGCGACCAGATCAGGAATATCAGTTGCATCACCCCGGCGAGCGGCAGTGCCCAACTCTGGGCAAATGCCTTCATCTGGTCGTTGTAATTAAAAAACCAGCCCCACAGCAGGCCGCCAATCAGCGCGATATTGAACAGCACCGGCGCGACTGCTCCGGGGGCAAAGCGCGAGCGAGTATTCAGCATTCCCGAAATCAGTGCGACAACGCTAACCAGGCCAAGATAAGGAAAGGTGATCCTCGCCAGTATCACCGACAGCTCGAATTTGCCCGGAATGTGCTGATATTCGCGGGCAAGCAGCCAGACGATGCCCTCCATGGCGATGAGACACAGCACCGAAAAGGCAAAGAGCACCCAAACGAAGACCGACAATACGTCGTTGGCAAAATGGGCCGCTTCGTTTTCGCCATCTTCGCCGTGCAGCAATTTGCCGTACATTGGCACGAAGGCGACCGAGAAGGCGCCCTCAGCAAATAGCCGGCGAAAGGTGTTGGGCAAGGTGAAAGCCAGCTGGAAAGCATCCGCCGCCAGCCCCGCACCGAACAGCCGGGCGAACAGCATGTCGCGGGCAAAGCCGAACACGCGGCTGATCGCGGTCAGGCCGCTGATCGTGCCGACATGTTTAAGCAGGCTCATTCCCTTACGCTATCAGGCGTTGCCTGCAGGTGTGCCCTCGGCCGCCTGCTGCTGCGCCATGAGCTGTTCCATGTAGAGACCGTTAAAATCGAGCGGCTCGAGCATCAGCGGAGGATAGCCAGCATCGCGCACGGCATCTGCAATGATGCGGCGTGCGAATGGAAACAGGATCCGCGGGGCTTCTGCAAAGGTGAAGGCGTGGGCCTGGGCGTCATCGAGATTGCGCATCCCGATGAGCCCGCAATAGGCCAGATCTACGATATAGGCAGTGCCTTTGCTGGCCTTTGCGGTAACCGAGATCTTGAGTTCAACCTCTTGGACTTCGTCTGCGATGGGGCGCGCGGCGATATTGAACTGCACATCCATCTGCGGCGCATCTTCCCATTGGAAGCTATCAGGAGCGTTGGAGTTTTCGACCGACAGGTCCTTGATATATTGCGAAATAATGCCAGCCGCTGGAGCTGTGTCTTCGCCATTGCCATCCCGCGGGGTACCGAGGTTGGTTATAATGTTGCCTTCGTCGGCCATGGGTAACGCTTTCCTGCTGCAATCATGGAATTGGCGGCGCGCCTAGCACCGCTGCGGGCGTGCGGCAATGGCCGACGAGAGGACTGCCAGGAGGCAACCAGGCGCAGCGCAAGTCTTCAGACGGGCGAATTTTTCCACCGTCCCGTCCGCCCATGCGTTGTCCGATTGTAAAGCTTGCCTATCTAGGTTTACAATGCCTCAATCACACCGATTGCGGCGGGCGCTCGGCGCAGAAATTGGAAAAGCAGACGTGACCATTCAGATTGTCATCCTTGCCATGATCGCGGCGTTTTTGGGTTTGCGACTCTATTCGGTTCTCGGCCGCCGTGCCGAACACGAGGAAGAGACGATCCAGGGCCGCTTTGAAGAGAAGCCGGGAGTGCCTGGCGCTCCGACCAAATCCGCGCCGCGTCTTGCTCCTGTGACAGTCCAGCAAACAATCCTGCCGCGCCGCGAAACGCTGACAGGTATTCCGGCAGTCGAACGTGGGCTGCGTGATATTGCCCAGGCAGATCGCAACTTCGATGTCACTGCATTTCTCGAGGGCTCTCGCGGTGCATACCGCATGGTGCTTGAGGCTTTCTGGCGCGGTGATAAGGAAGAGTTGTCCCAATTGTGTGATCGCGATGTCTATGAAGGTTTCGCCTCCGCTATCGATGCTCGCGTGGCTGCTGGGGAAACGCTCGACAACCGGCTAATCCGGATCGAGGACATGTTGATCACCGAAGCCAGCTATACGGCCCCTATTGCCCGCATTACCGTGCGTTTCACTGCCGACATCGCGACAGTAACCCGCGACGCCAAGGCTCAGGTCGTGGCCGGTTCGCTCGATGACGCAGTCGAGACGCGTGACGTCTGGACCTTCAGCCGCATCGTCAGCGCAGGGACACCCGACTGGCTTCTGGATGAGACCGACGAGGGCTGAGGGGCGTGTAGGTTTTAGAAGCGGGGGCTGAACCGGTGGGCACAGACCGCGCGAGCGTGTTGCAACTTCGCGGTCTTATCGCAGGTATCATCCTGGTCTTGCTTGCTGGCTGCGGACGCCTCGTGCCACCCACCATGCCACCAATGCCTAGCGACACCGCAAGGGGTTCTGGAGTTTTTCGCGGTCCGGATATTGGCGCACTCCGGATAGCCAGCGACGACGCCGCCGCTGCCCTTGCCTCGTTTCGGGAAAGTTGCACGCGCCTGCTCGCCCGCACCGATGCCAGCCTGCTGACCAGTCCTGTAGACTGGAAGCCAGCCTGCGATTCAGCCGCCAGCTGGCCTGCGGCCGGTGCTCCGGGTTTTTTCGCGCGCTTCTTCGAGACATTGCGGGTGGGCGACGGCAAGGCCTTTGCCACGGGCTATTACGAACCCGAGATTGCCGGTGTGCGCCGCCGTCAGCCGGGCTTCGATATTCCCGTTTATGGCCTGCCACCCGATCTCGTGCGCGCCAGGTTCGGCGATGCGCCGCTCAATTCGTCGGGCCAACAGCCACTCGGTCGTTATGATGAAACTGGCAAGTTCGTGCCGTACCACGATCGCACGGCCATTGAGCAAGGCGCGCTGACGGGCAGAGGTCTGGAAATCGCCTGGGTGGCCGACAGCCTCGAATTTTTCTTCCTGCAGGTCCAGGGTTCCGGCCGGTTGCGAGGGCCTGATGGCAGTGTGATGCGCATCGGCTATGCCGGTCAGAATGGCCTGCCCTATACTGGCATCGGCGCTTCGATGCGCGCCAAGGGCCTGATCGGCTCTGCGCCGGGGCAATATTCGGGTTCGATGCAGGGCATCATGCAATATGTCCGCGAACATCCCGACGAAGGCCGCGATCTGATGCGCGAAAATAAGAGCTGGGTGTTTTTCAAGGAATCGACCGGCGCCAATGATCTTGGGGGTCCGGTGGGCGCGCTGGGCGTGCCGGTTCGGGCGCGCTCCAGCGTTGCCGCCGATCCCAAATTTGTGCCGCTCGGGGCGCCCGTCTGGCTGGCGCTTGATCGCAGTGAGGCCAACGGACTGTGGATCGCACAGGATACCGGCGGGGCAATCAAGGGCGCCAATCGCTTCGACACGTTCTGGGGCGCAGGTGCCGATGCCCGAACGATCGCGGGCGGGATGAGCGGGCGTGGGCAAGCCTGGCTGCTGGTGCCGAAGGGCACGCTGCAGCGACTCGGCCGAAAGTGAGACGCAGCCTGTCGCGCGAGGAAGCCGCGCTGTGGGCGCGGGTCGCGGGGACTGTTGCGCCAATCGA
>JBDSSP010000076.1:0-11856 GCA_039928735.1 Novosphingobium sp.
GTCGCGGAAACCATCTTGGCCAGCGTTCATGTGCGAACGCACCCAAAGGCCGGACATATGGACGCAAGCAATTGATCAAATCACTGCCACAGTCTTGCAAGGAGGGGGCCGTCCACATATGGTATAAACCTCAAGCTTCCTCAAGGGATGCCACGGCGAGGCTGCTCAGACCCATCAGGACCGCCGTCAGTATGATGAACTCTGAGTAGCCCCCGAACCTGTCGAAGGCTGCTCCAGCGGCAAGTGGGCCAAGTGCAGTCCCGGTTGCAAGTGCGGTGACTATCGCGCCGAAGATGACGCCGTAGCTCTTGAGGCCGAAATGCCGCGATATGAGAAAGGCGATCACGTCGATCTCCGCCCCTACCGTAAAGCCGAAGAAGGCCGCGGCGCTCGCTTGGCTCGTCGGATTGGCGCCGTCGAACAAAAGCAGGGCGCATGAGATCACCGGAAGCAGGAAGATGCCCGCGCCCACCAGTCGCCCGGAAAAGCGGTCGAGCAGCAAGCCAGTGCCCAGCCTGCCGATGAACGAGAATATACCGACAATCGATGCAATCCCGGCCGCACCCATCGGCGTGGCACCGCGATCGGTCAGGATTGGCACGAAATGGATGATCGTTCCTATAGCGGTGAAGGCGAACAGGCCGCTCGCTGCCAGCAGCTTGTAGAATGCCGAAGTGCGTATGGCTTCGGCGACTGTTAAACCTGGCAGGTCGACCACGGGCGCTGCCGCCGAGCGCCGCCATTTGCCTCCAGTATCCTGTGCGCCCCTGAAGAAAAGCAGAGCGAGGGGAAATGTGGCCATGAACCAGATTCCCCCAACGGCCATGAAGGCAACCCGCCAGTCGAATGCGATGATGAATGCAGTCGCGATCAGCGGCAGGACTGTGGAAGTGAGCGAGCCGCCCGACAGCGTCATGGCAAAGGCAAGCCCCCGCGATGTTTCGAACCGGCTGGCAACGGCGCTGGTCCAGACGGTCGACTGTAACCCGAGATTGGCGATTGCGATGCAGCCCCATAGCATTAACCAGTTCGTCAGGCTGCCCGTGGCGGTTCCCAGCAGGGCGAAGGCCGCAGGCATCAGCACCAGCCCTACCAGCCCGACGCGGCGCGGCCCCCACCGGTCCACCACCATGCCCATCGGAATGCCGAATGCCGCACTGGTCAGACCGGCAATGGTGATACCCATCGAGATGCTGGCGCGGGACCAGCCGAATTCTTGCTGGATCGGCTGGATGAAAGGTCCGAGTCCGAACGAGAGCAACACGGCGGTGGAATAGCCGAGCGCTGCCGCCACTGGCAGGGTCCAGTATTGACGCCATTCCTGGATCGCAGTTGCCGGGGTGTTCATGCTTCTCACACCTGTGGTTGTACTTGTGCATTTTTCAGAAAATACAGTGCAACGGCTACCGCCGGCTAAAGCATCAGCTGTCCGCCATCCGCGTTGATCGTCTGCCCGGTCAGGTAGCGGCCGTCGTTGCTGGCGAGGAAGACAGCCGTAGCTCCGATGTCGGTTTCGGCATCACCAAAGTAGCCCAGCGACACATCCTGGCAGAGGTGTTCGAATTCATCGGGCCGGTCCGCGAAATAGGCCTTGCCGCTGGCGCTGAGCGAGGCCGGATTGAGCACATTGACGCGGATCCTGTATTTGCCCCACTCGCGCGCCGCCGCGCGGCTCAGGCCACGGATAGCCTCCTTGGCAGCGGCGTAAGAGCCAACCCCGGCAATGGGTTGCAGGCCCATTTTGGAGCCGAAATTGATGATCGACCCGCCGTTTGCCTGCATGTGTGGAAAGGCGGCCTGCATATGGAACAGCGTGGCCAGCGGGCCCGAGCCCAGAGCCAGCTCCATGTCCTCTTCTGTAATCTCCTCGAACCGCACGCCAGACCGGCGCGCCTGGGCATTGTTGACGAGAATATCGAGGCTGCCGAAATTCTCCACCGCAGTTCTGACTGCCAGGTCGGCATTCTCGCGCCGGGCGGCATCACCCGGGCAGGCCAGCGCCTTGCCGCCGCGAGCTTCGATCTCTGCGACTGCGGAAACAAGCCGTGACGCATTACGCCCGGTGATAACTACCGACGCGCCCTGTGCTGCGAATGCTTGGGCAATACCCAGACCCACGCCTTGCCCTGCTCCAGTGATGAGCGCGACCTTACCGTCCAGCTTGCCCATTCCCGACTTCTCCTGCTTTCAGCGTCGCTCGCCGTCACTCCCCAGGGTAGCCGGCAAGGCAGTCAGGATCAGCGGCGACACCTTCTGGATAAAACGAGATGCCCATTCGCGTGTCGGCGGATGGCGACAGTGCTTCGATCTCCCTGCCAAAGCCAAGCGCACCTTCGAAGAGGCCGTTCTCGTTGACGGGATAGACAGTCGCCATACGGTACTGCTGGCGTTCCCTGCCGGCTGGCCTGACCACCCAGAGCTCTTCGGAGAAGACGTACCAGTCGGTTACGCGACGGTTAAGGATGGAGACGTGTTCGGGATTGAGCGCCGCGTGCCACTGCGCAACATGGCTTGCCACCGCGTCGGCCCCGCGAAGTTTGGTAAGTGCGCCGCCTTCCGCGTCGCTAAGATAGTTCCGCTGGGCCCAGATGCATCCGGGATCCAGCAGCGGGACAAGCGCGGCCGTGTCGCCCTTGCACAGCGCATCGAGCAGCGACTGGTGCAGTTCGAGGTTGTGTAGCTCGCGTTCGGGCAAGGGAACGCTGCCATCGGCTATTGAGGTCTGCGGCGCGTACAACCTCTGCCAGGCGTACTCGCCGGTCAGTCCATGCTCGTCGTCGGTGACGAACAACGTGACAGTCTGGACGGTAACCAACTTGTCGCCCTCGATCCACAACCGGGTCGGCACGTTATCGACAAATACGTACCAGTCGGTCGCGAGCTGCGACAGCAGCCGGCTACCCTGCGGCGCGGCAAGCTGGATGGATGCCTTGTACATCTCGTCGACGTCGTGCCGGCCTGAGATTACCGTAACGACACCGGGCTGTTGCGGCATGGCGAAATGGGGGTGGGCCCCTATCGTGTCCATTACCTCAACCATTCGGGTGCCGTACTCGCTGCGGATATGGCGTTCGGTCTTGGCGATACTCTGGAGCATCGCCTCAACGGACTGGTTCGACTTCATTGCATCCTCCTCTCTGGCGCTGTCCTTATCCGCTCAATCAATAGCCGCTGCTGTGTTCCGTTGATCCGCCGCCGGTTGCAGCAGCCGCTGGCGCGGGAGCGGCGCCCGGCACGCCCAGGAAGTCGCCTTCCTCGCCGAACCAAGCGCGGAATTCGGCGAAGCCCGGGATACCCTCGAAGCTACTGCTGGCCATCTGGTCGACCTCGACGTGGATCACTGCGGGTTTGCCCGAGGCGAACGCGCGTTCGACAGCGGGCGCGAGATCTTCCAGCCGTTCGACAAATTCGCCATGGGCGCCGAAGCTCTGCGCGGTCTTGTCGAGCCGCACCTCGTCGCTCCAGCGCGCCTCGGGAGTTGAAGTGTTCTCACCGAAATTGGCCTTGTAGGAGGCCGCTTCCAGCCCCCAGGCATGGTCTACCGAGATGATGCAGATGATCGGCAGCTGCTTTCGCACTGCGGTTTCGATCTCGGAGATGTGAAACAGGAATGCGGAATCGCCGGTCAGCAGCACCGCGCGTCTATCCCTGCCAACCGCCATCTGCGCGCCCATCGCCATGGGCAGACCATTGCCGATTGCCCCCCAGTTCGAGCTCCACATCGAATCGCGAGGGGTGAACTGGACGAGGGCGGACGCCCACATGCTCGCACCGCCGCCATCGCGGATGAGGATCGAGTCAGCGGGCAGCACCCTGGTCGCCTCGATCGGCACCTGGCCGGGATGGATTGGCTTCGAGGTCGCCGGAATGCGGTCCATAAGCGCCTGCTTCGCCGCATCGCGCCGTCGGGTCCATTCGGCCAGCTTTGCCGGCAGCGAACGTTTGAGACCCTCCAGCACTTCGCTCAGCTGAGGCACGATGTCGCGCAGGTCGCCGACCAGCGGCACGTTGATCGGGCGGTTGACCCCGAAGGCGTCGGCGTCGCGCTCGACATAGATCCACTTGCGGTTCTCGTTGCCCGGCGCCCATGAGTGGCCCCGACCATAGTTGAGTGATTCGCCCAGCTCGGTGCCAATCGCCAGCACGAGATCCGACGAGCTCGCAACTTCCGCGCCGACTTCAGAGCTGTAGGGGAAGGTGCGGTCTTCCATGCCCGGCAGCACTGCCTCGACTGCGTTGGTCTGCAGGATCGGGCAGTTCATCTTGGCCGCGAGCTCCGTCAGCGCGGCATGGGCGCGGCTGACGAAGCAGCCTTGGCCGAGCAGCAGCACCGGGTTCTTCGCGGCTGCGATCAGGCTGGCCGCTTCGCTCAGCGACTGCGCATCGGCGCGCTGGTGGATGAGGCGGTACTGCGCGGGACTCAGTACTGGCGGCAGGTCGAATTTCGCCTGCATGACACCCAGCGGCAACTCAATGTAGCTGGGGCCCGGAACCCCCCCCAGCGCCTTTCGGAAGGCCTCGTGGAAAATTTCGTCGGTCTGCTGCGGGTATTCGATCACACCGGTGTATTTCATCGTATTCTCGAACAGCGGCGGCTGGCTCATATACTGCATCTTGCCGCGCCGGACCTTCTGTTCGTAGAAGCGCTGGCGGTTGGCCATGATGAAAACGGCGGGGACATTCTCCTTCATGAAGAAGTTGGCCCCAGACATCACGTTGGCGACGCCCGGCCCCTTGTTCATGCACAGCACTACCGGCTTGCCGGTCATGCGATAGTAGCCATCGGCGGTCAGCGCGGCGGCCTGTTCGTGGTGCGGCGAGACGATTTCCATGCCCCGCCGTTCGGCCTCGAGAAACATGGCGAAAAAGCTCGGGTCCGGGATGCCAAACAGGGTGTTCACACCTTCGGCCTGGATCAGGTCGAGGACGCGGTCGGGCATGGTTTGTGTCGTCATGGGTATGGTGCCTTTTCCTCTAAGGGATTTCGTTTGCCGGACTCTCCGGCGGCGTTCATTTTTCGCCTGGGGCGATCAATATGTTGACGAGCGAAGTGGCGACCGGCTTGTCCGGGCTTTCCTGCCAGAGCGTCGCCTGCAAATTGGCGAAGCGCCGCCCGACCCTTATGATCGTCGCCGAAGCGAAGGCGCGTTGCTCACCTGCGGGGCGGAGGTACTCGACGGTCGAGTTCACTGGTTTGAGCCTGCCTGACTGCTGTCTTACGCTCAGGTCGGCTTCCAGCGTGGCAACCGCGGCCATTTCCAGCAGGCCACCGATCGCGCCGCCGTGAAACATCCCCGGGTTGCCGCAGATGTCGTTAGAGTAATCGACTGCCAGGACTGGCCTGATGCCATCCCAACGGTCCAGCTCGACACCGATTGTCCCGGCGTAGGCTGGCAGCGCGATTTCCGGATTGCCCATGATTTTCCCTTACAGCAGCATGAAAGTTGCGGTCACGTGGCAGGCCGGATCGCCGGGCGACTTTTCGTAGGCAATTCCGCGGACGAAGGCGATCGTGGGGGTCAATTTGTAGCACTCGCCGCGGCAAATAAGCGCAGCCCCGCGTTCTGTCGGCCTCAGATAGTCAATTCGCAGATCCAGCGTCACTTGCGGAAGATAGCCGCCGCGCTTGGGATATATGGCGACACCTGCGGCCGTGTCCATGAGCGCCATGATCGGCCCAGAGGCGAACGCGCCGGTCAAGCGGTCGTTCACGAGCCGCTCCTGCCAGGGCATCGCAAGCTCGACCCAGTCGGGCGTATGAGCGTGATAGCAAAGACCGAGCATGGCGTTGTGCCCTTTGTCTGACAGGAAATCATCAAGTTCGCCCGGCACGAATTTCCAGTCGCATTTTTCAGTCAAAGTTACCTCCAGAATGCTGCTAATCGTGACGGCCAATCGCTGCGCCACCGCGATAGCCAAGGCTAAGCGAGATGCCCTGGGCCGTCTCGAGGGTCATTGATTTGAGCATTGCCTCATCGTCGAACATACGTCCGGTCGGTCCAGCTATGATCAGGGCGCCCAGCACCAGGGCGGAACTGTCGCGGATCGGAGCCGCCATGCCGGTGATCCCCTGAATCATCTCATCCCGCACGCAGGCGAATTGCTCGCGGCGGGCCTCTTGGACAAAGTCGAAGAGCTTGGCTGGTGCGGTCACGGTCAGCGAATTGATCGCATTTAGCGGTGCCGTGGCGAGATAGCGGTGCACCTCGTCATCCGGCATTTCGGCAAGCAAGATGCGCCCGCCCGCCGTACAGTAAAGTGGGCTGCGATCACCAATGCCGACTGAAATGCGAATGGCGCTGCGGCTCTCGACCAGGCCGACATAGACCATGGTGGCCGGTTCGTCGCTGGTCAGAATGGCATAGAGCACTGTCTCGCCAGATCGCTTGTTGAGTTCGTTCATCCCGGCGCGCAGGTAGTCGCCCATGTGCAGCCGCTGCCGCGATGCCAGCACCCCGCTCGCCAGATCGAAGGCGCTACCCCCAAGTCGGTAGGTGCCGTCCGCGAAGACTATGTAGTCCATGTCGACCAGCCCGCGCAGCAGCCCGATCAGGCTGGTCTTGGGGGTGGAAAGCTGGCGCGCGAGTTCTGCCAGCCCTATCGGCTGTTCGGATGTGCTGAGCACTTTGAGGATTTGCAGAACCCGCGCAACCGACAAGGGCGCGCCACCACTGACAGCCTTGCCTGGCATGGATTGATCAACACTCCTCGAATCCGGCGCCGCGAAAACAGCATTGACGGCTTGGCGAATTGTATCCTTGCCAGCAGGGGTCAGGCCGCCTATAAAACACATATACGAATAGTGTTCGTATATTCGAACTTCTTCATGCCGTCAAGAGAGGTTGCGGGTGCGGATCGCGGCTTTCGGGCTGAATGCTCCCGCCATTCGTTGGGTTGGCTCAAAGGACTGGAAATGAAGGTAAATCTCGGGATTGCATCGCAGAATTCTGCGGACTGGGAAAGGATAATGCAAGGCGACCACAGCAGTGCGCCGGCAACGGCGGACTGGCGCATCGTCGAGCTGGCGCTGGCGTTGGGCGATCTGGCGGAACCGCTAGGTTTCGACGGCATCTGGGTGCCCGAGCATTTCGGCACGCCGTATGGCATGACCCCCAATCCTTTGCAGCTGCTCGCCTATTTCGCCGGGCGCACCGAGCGCGTCACTTTCGGAACACAGATTGTCGTAGTGCCTTGGTGGAATCCGGTGCGTCTCGTCCATCAGATCGCCTATCTCGATATCATTTCGAACGGGCGATATGAGACTATCGGTCTCGGCCGAGGCGTCGCCAAGAGCGAATTCGATTCGCTGGGCATCCCGCGTGAGACCAGCATGAAGCGGTTCGAAGAGACCATCGATATCCTCGAGCTGGCTTTCACCCAGGATCGCTTCTCCTATGAAGGCGAAATTTTCCAGATTCCCGAGACGGAAATCAGGCCCGCACCCAAAAGCCGCGACCTGTTTTCCCGTCTCTATGGTGCATCGGCCACCGGGCCTTCGCTTGAGATGATATCGCGGCGCGGGGTCAAGCCGCTGTTCGTCGGCAACAAACCGCTGAGCGAGGCTGCCAAGGACGTCCGCCATGTGAATACCATGCGACGCGAGGTTGGCCTGCCGCCATGCCAGCCGAAGAATATCCTGTTCACCTATTGCGTCGCCAGCAAGCAGGACGCGGCAAAGGCCGACGAATATCTGGCAGCTGCCAATCGCGACGTGGCGCTGGCCTATGGGCTCAACGATCCGTCGAACTTTGCCGGGGTCAAGGGCTATGAAAGTTACGTCGGCCGAAGCAGCGGCGCGACGGCTCCCGATGCGGCGGCGGCCAGCCAGGAAACCAAATTTGCTCCGAAAAGTTACGACCAGTCCAACCTGATGATCGGCACGCCCGACATGATCATCGAGCGCATCATTGAGAGCCAGAAGGCCTGTTCCTTTTCCGAAATCTCGCTGATGCCGCAGTTCGGCACCATGCCCTATGTGGAAGCCGCCGAGAGCGTGAAGCTGTTTGCGAAGGAAGTGCTGCCCGTAGTCCACCAAATGGACACACCGCTGCACGCATCGGCATTGCCGGAGGAAGCGACAAGCGATGCCTGATGGCGCAGGGGCTGAATGTTCGGGAAAAGGGAGCGCGGCAATGCCGAACGAGAGCAGGACTCAGGATTTTAACCCCGACTACTGGAAGTGGGGCGAGGACGAGGTCCAGCCGCGGATGCTCCACGCCATGCTCCGTGTGGTCGACTTTCAGGAATCGCTGCGCTTCTATTGCGACACGCTGGGCATGAAGCTGCTCGACAAGTTCGACGTGGAATCGCGGCGCGCGACGGGTCTGTTCATCGGCTACGGCAACTACCGGGAATCCGCCCTGCTAGAGCTCACCCAGAAGTGGGACGTCAAGGAATATACCCACGGCACCGCCTATGGCCATGTTGCGATCGGCGTGCCAGACCTGCCGGGCATGGTGAAGCGGATCGAGGAAGCTGGATACGAGATCACCGACCAGCCTAAAGTGCTGATGCAGGGCGGCCCGATGGTCGCCTTCGCGAAAGACCCGGATGGCTTCGATGTCGAGCTGATTCAGATTCAGAAAGTCTGACAGTGAAGGTGGGTCGGTGACCATATTCCATGACCTGCTTCGGTCCGCGGCGGAGCGCCATGCCGGGCGCACTGCAGTCCTCTTCGGCGAGGAGCGGCTCAGCTATGAAGAAATACTATTGCGATCGGAGTCGCTTGCATCCCTAGTTGCGGCGCACGGCATCGGTGTGCAGGACCGCCTTGCCATCGTTATGGACAATTCGCTCGAATACGTGCTGGCCTGGCTGGCCAGCAGCCTGATCGGCTGCACCGAGATCCCGATCAATCAGCAGTATCGCGGCGACTTGCTGTACTATCTGCTTGGCGACAGCGGAGCGACCGTCGTCATCTGTGACAGCGGCTATCTGCCGCATGTGCTGGAGGTAGCAGGCCGCCTGCCTTCGCTCAAGCTTATCCTCGTGAATGGCGACACCGGTGCCGAGGCGGCCAGCGTCCCGGTCACCGCGTTATCCTTCCACGAGGCCGGCAGTGCGTTCGAGACTCCGCGAAATGCGCCCGAACGAGTCATTCTCTATACCTCGGGTACGACCGGCCCCTCCAAGGGTGTAATCCATACGCAACGTTCAATGCTCGTGCTCGCGCGATACAATGCCGCAGTGCTGGGCTATGGAACAAGCGACCGCTTACTCAATTTCTTCCCCCTGTTTCACCAGAATGCGCGCTACACCGGGGTCATCCCGGCGTTCTGCGCCGGTGCCAGCATCCGGATCGAGCGCAAGCTCAGCACCAGCACCTTCTGGCAGACCTGCGAATGCGACGGGATCACCGCGTTCAACTACCTCGGTTCGGTCCTGCGGATGATCCTCAATACGACCGGGCCGGAACGTCGCGCGGGTACGCACAGCATCACCCGGGCTTTCGGTGCCGGGGCGTCACCGGCTGTGTGGCGCGAATTCGAGGAGCGGCTTGGTATCGATCTTTTCGAAACATACGGGCTCAGCGAAGCGCCGATGGCGAGCGTGAACGTGCCCGGACCATCGCGGTCTCCTGCCGGATCGGCTGGACGCGCAAGCGAGCTGTTCGAGGTTTCGGTCTTCGATGAGAATGACGATCCTGTACCTCCCGGCGAGGTCGGCGAAATCGTCCTGCGGCCGCGCCGCGTAAACGCTATCATGGCGGGGTATCATAACCAGGACGCCGCCACCGTGGAGGCGTTTCGCAACCTCTGGTTTCATTCTGGTGATCGCGGCTATCTCTCAGGGCAAGGCGACCTTTATTTCGAAGAACGCGGCAAGGATTCGATCCGCAGACGCGGCGAGAACATTTCCGCCTGGGAAGTCGAGGCCACGCTTGAGCAGCACCCCGCCGTAGCGGAAGCGGCGGTCTACGGTGTATCGTCCACCGACCTCGACGAAGAAGTCGCCGTCAGCATCGTGCCATCCGGCGAGACCGCAGACCTTGGGGCGATCCATGCCTTCGCCGTGGACAGGCTGCCGGCTTATGCGGTGCCCACCCTGATGCGGCTGGTGGCCGATCTGCCCCGGACAGCGACCGCCAAGGTGAAGAAGGACGAATTACGCGCAGTCGCGCGCGAACAGCATGTGGCGATGGCGGGTGCCCTCGAAAGGAAGGAAGCAGGATGACCCAGCAAATGGATCCCCGAATCACGATGGAGGTTGCTGGCCGGGTTGCCACTATCACCATCCGCCGGCCCGAGGCCAAGAATGCGCTGACCAAGGCGATGTACGCCGCGATACGCGATGCCTGCCTTGCGGCGCAGGCTGATGGCGACGTTGATGCAGTGGTGCTCAAGGGGATTGAGGGGGCCTTCTGTGTGGGCGGTGACCTAAAGGAAATGCTCGATGCGCTAAATTCCGATCCGGGCAAGCTGCTCGACTATGAGGAATACCTTCCGTTCGAAACAGTGCGAACCCTCGCCAAGCCGACCATCGCCTGCATCGACGGGCTGTGCATCGGCGGCGGTCTCACTCTGGCGCTGGTGTGCGATTGCCTGATCGCGACGGATCGCTCGCGCTTCGGCATTCCCGAGGCCAAGGTGGGCATCGTCGACGGCCATCTGCCCAGGCTCCTGCGCCAAGCGGTGCCGCCGGCACGGCTGCGCTACTGGATGTATACCGGCACCCTGTTTCCTGCGCAGGAGGCCTATGAAGCCGGATTTCTCAGCAAGGTCGTTCCGGCTGACCAGCTTGAGGAGACGCTGGAAAAGATGCTCAAGGACCTCAAGGCCAGCTCGCCCGAGGCGATCCGTCATCTCAAGGTGATCCTCAACGAAACCCGCCCGCTTTCGGCGATGACCGATGCCTACCTGACTATGCTGCAGCCACATGTGAAGACGCGGCTGGAGGCATTTTCCAGCCGCTAAGCGGGACATCCGCGCAAATAGATTGATCTACGAACGGGAGAAAAACGATGCCGCTAGCCGCACTTTGCAGACTGACACCAAGGCCAGGCGAGGAAGCCGAACTGCTGACGCGCATTCTCGACGTTGCCGTGGATGTGCGCACCGAACCGGGCAATCTCGTGACCCTGGTGCTGCGCGATCCCGAACAGCCCGATGACGTGCTCATGTTCGAAGTGTTTCTCGATCAGGCGGCGATTGTGGCCCACCGCGAAGCGCAGCATTCGATTGACAAGGGTCCGGCTGTCCACGCTTTGCTGGACACGCCCATGCAGGTCCAGAGGTTTGAAACGATTGAGCGGGCCGGGTAGCGACAGAGCCTACGGATTTTGGGTGGGGTGTTTGGACTGTCTGGTGCGCGACCCAGTCCGGAGCGGACTGGTCTCGTGGCCGGTATTCCCATATTACTGGGAAAATACTGGGAAAAGTCGGCGATACAGCCGGATTGAATGATTGTGCAGCCCTGTGACCCGCAGAATTCGGGCGTTCCTCGGCCAGATTCCCAGTTCCTGTTTTTCTGGGAAGATTCTGGTGCACTCTGGGAAGTCTCGCAGTCGGGATCCGGCCACGTGGGAAAAGCTGTCATTGCCAGCCCCGACATGGTCGGACCTCCGAGCGACCTCTACTTATCCCGCAGGGTGCGGCCCAGTTGGCTACCACCGATCCTAAAGACAGGTCGACATTCCGGCTAAGCTGATACCTTCGACGATTGCAGGCTGGCGCAGTCCTCGCGAATTTGTTCGTGCTTTGAACTTGGCGCTGGACATTGCAGCGAAGCCGACATAATCAGAACGAGCTCAGCCAAGGCAGAGCACTTCCACCACGGAAAAATTGTGTTTGTTCAATTTTTTCATGGTGGAATTATGTCCAGTAAAATCAGCACCCCCCTTAGTTCAAAGCCCCGGCT
>JBDSSP010000077.1:0-15882 GCA_039928735.1 Novosphingobium sp.
GTCATCCCACAGCATGACCTCGGACACGGCGGGGCGAACCCCGTCAACACTGCTCTTTGTGATCCTGCCTGTTGCCATGTGCTTACCGGATGCCTTTCCAGTAAGCACGTTAGCATGGGCGAGCGTGAACATCAATGGAACATGGTGGATAGAACGAACCGAGAAGGAGAGCATTTCCGTGCCGAGTCGCGCAGAAGGCTGTGACCATACCGTCTAACTTTTAATCAGTAGGTCGCTGGTTCGAACCCAGCTGGGCTCACCACGCATTCTTCAGTTTTCCGGCGGACCGGAACGCCTCCGATGACCCTGCACAAAAGCCACGGATTCGCGGGGCTTTGCGCGGTCAACTTTCACCAAAGGCAGGCCGGGTGACGTTCTGCCACCGCACCTGCACCAAAAATCCGGCCGATTTCTTGGACCGGATGGCACAATCAAGTGATTGCAGCACGGCCCTGAACTCAGGGACGGTTGCTCCGGTGATTGTCCGGCTCAGTAGCGCCTCCCTGACGATGCCGTTCAATCAACCATTCATCCTGAATGCAAACAATTTAACGGGTCCTGACCCCAGGGATGGGTATCAAATTTCCTCTGCCAACCTGTCCACGATCGATGCCTACACACACTCGCGCACAGGTCTCGTAGGCACCGACAGTCAGCGTGCCCGGGGCAATTCGAGTAACCGGTCCGCAGTGATCTCGCGCTGGATCTCGCTGGTGCCGCCCGAAATGGTGAAGATCCAGCTCCACAGGTAGTCATAGGTCCAGGGATGCGCGGAACGGTTGCCGTCGAATTCAAGGAAATCCCACCCGAGGAATTCGCCTACCGTTTCCGACAGCGCTTTGTGCGTGCCGGTTACGATCAACTTCATCAGGGAACCTTTTGGACCGGGTTCGCCGGTCTGATCGCTCTCCGTGATATGGGCCAGCGTCATCGCCCGGATGGCCAATGAGTCGGCCTTGAGGCTCGCCAGCTTCTGCGCAATGCCATCATCCTCGATCGCGAACTTGCCATTCTCCAGCCGCACCTTGCCCGCGAGCTCGATCGCCCGGCAGACCCGTTCGTAGAGATCGAGCTGGTCACCAATGAAGCCGAGTCCCCGCTCGAAGGACAAAGTGGAGAGCGCAGTCGACCATCCCTCGTTCACTTTGCCCACGACATTGGTGATCGGTATCCGCACCTCGTCGTAAAAAACCATGTTGACATGTTCGTCCATCATCATGGTGCGGATCGGTTTGATCTCCACGCCCGGCAGCCGCATGTCGCAGATCAACCAGGTGAGGCCCTTGTGCCGCTCGGAAGCCGGGTCGGTGCGGATCAGCAGCTCCTGATAATCGGCGTGCATGGCATCGGTTGTCCACATCTTGGATCCCGTCACCACGATATGGTCGCCGTCGACCACCCCGCGGGTCCTGAGGCTGGCAAGGTCCGATCCGGCATCGGGCTCCGAGAAACCCTGGCACCACAGCGCCTCGCCTGTAAGAATCCTGGGCAGATGAAACGCCTTTTGGGCCTCTGTTCCGCGAGAAATCAGCGTCGGGCCAGCGTGCATCAGGGCGATATAGGTTGTGTTCTGGTAAGATGGTGCGCGTGCGCGCGCGAGCTCCTCATACCAGATGACCTGTTGTAAGCCAGAGAGCCCCAGGCCACCGTAATCCTTGGGCCAGGCTACGCCCGCCCAGCCATGATCATGCATTTTGCGCTGCCAGTCGCGGTCGAACCGTTCAGCCTCGGGGCCATGCGCAGGGCGCTGGGTCGAGGACACGTTCATCGACAACCACGCGCGTGCGCGCATACGGAACGCACGATCTTCTTCGGAATATTGCAAGTCCATGAGGTCAGTCTTCTACGCGGGCGTCAAGCAGTCGCTCGAGCAAGGCTCGCTTCGTGCCGAACAACTTGGCCAGCAGCATAGAATGCTTGAGCAGGAGATGGGCATGATGTTCGTCGGTGACGCCGATGCCGCCGTGCAACTGAATATTGGAATCGGCATTGGCGAGCGCTGCCTGGTTCGCGAGGTGCTTGGCGGCGTCAAGGTGTATAGCGGCGTCGCTGCGCTCCTCTTTGATTGCCGCGGCTGCAAACCAGAGCTGGCAGCGCGCTAGTTCGGCCCGAAGCGCCATGTCTGCGCAAGGGTGGCGCACCGCTTGATACGCGCCGATCTTGCGACCGAACGTCTCGCGTATCTTGGCGTATTCGACGATGAGGTCGAGCGCCGTCTCGGCGAGGCCGACAAGCATCGCAGCGGCTCCGAGGCGGCCGAATTGACTTACCAGCGGCCCATTGGTTTCACCGATAACCGGGCTGGAAAGCGAATCTGCCAGGCGCATAGTGGTTGCGGGATCGAGCGATGAGCGCACTTCGGCCGAAAGGCCGGAAATGCTCCGCAGGCTGGCCCCATTCGCGTTGACTTCCAGCGCGAGTCCTGCATCGGACGCGCCCAGAAGTCGGGTCCGCCCGCGATCCGTAACGGCTAGCGCCACGCCTATCTCGCCGCTGACGATCGCAGGGCGGATATCATCTTCGGCAACAAAAGTGGCGAGCACCTGGGCCAGCAAATCGACCGGACCGCAGAGCCTGCCAGCTTCGCGGAAGAACAGTGCATGCTCTACCGCGGAAAGGCCGCTGCCGCCCTTGTCCTCGGGCAAGGCAAGCGCGAACCAACCCATTGCGCCAAACTCGGCACGCAGTATCGTGCTCATGTCCGCAGAACCGGGCGTGTGCAGCCGACCGAGCGGCATCGCCTCGGTCAGGAAATTGGCAGCGGCGTTGGTAATTTCAAGTTCGTCACCGTTAGGTGCCAGGAACATCGCGGAGACCTCGATCAGGGAAAAGGACGAAGATGGATATCCAGTATCCTCGGGACGCCTCATTCTACGGTGCGCCGGAGCGATAATGCAATAGACTTGTTGTATTGCTAGCTATGCGCCGCGCGACGATGGCTCTATAATCTTTTCAGCGGCGATCAGCGTGCTGCCGCTGCCACTGAAGCCGTCGAACACCACATCGCCTGAACGCGAAAGCGGACCACCCGCTGCAATGATCGGAATGACGGTGCCGCTAACCGGGCAAATTACCGGAACCTATCGCCCGCCAAATTGTTTGCTACCCATGTCAAAGTTCATCGACATCGCCGGGTGACTCCGCGCTGGCCAACGAGTTTGTTGGTCGTGCGGCACGGCCAGAGTGCCGGTAACGTCGCGCGCGACACCGCGCATGCTGAGGGCCTGCCCCGGATTGCGCTTACACAACGCGACGTCGATATTCCGCTTTCCGAGCTGGGCAAGAAACAGGCCACGGCACTGGGTCACTGGTTCAGCATGCAAGACTCATCCGCAAGGCCAGAGATACTGCTGTCATCGCCCTATGTCCGCAGTGCAGACCACCGAGCTGTTTCGCGCGGCGGGCGGATGCGACCCCGACGTCCCGATCTGCATTGATGAACGATTGCGGGAAAAAGAGTTCGGAATTCTCGACGGCCTGACCGCATTGGGGATCGCGCAATTGCATCCCGATCAATCCGAATTTCGCAAGTTGCTTGGCAAGTTTTATCACCGGCCGCCAGCGGGCGAATCCTGGGTCGATGTGATCTTCCGCCTGCGCGCCTTGATGGACACGATATCGCTGCACTACGGCGGACGGCGTGTGATGATCGTAGCGCATCAGGTTGTCGTGCTATGCCTGCGCTACGTCATCGAAAAGCTGTCGGAAAGTGAGGTTTTGGCGATCGACGCGTGCGGCGACATCGCGAACTGTGCAATAACCGAGTATCGTTTCGACGCCACATCGGGGGGGATGGCGGCCTCGCCCTGGCACGCTACAACGTCACCGCTCCGATGACGCCGCAGGCGACTCCAGTGACTGCCGCTCCCGATAAAATGGTGGCTGCGCGTGGTTAGTAAGCCGGAGCCGCTCGACAGCCACTGGCTTCGCGCCCATCCTTTGCCCGTCCCCGACAATGAAACCGACAAGAATGGCCGCGGGCGGGTGCTGGTCATTGGCGGAGGTCGCAGAGTTCCCGGCGGTATACAGTTGACTGTTGAAGCAGCGCTGCGAGCAGGGGCTGGTATTACGGTGCGCGTCCGATTTTTTTACAATGGAGCGCTTGGTGCCACTCTTGCGCCAGTGGGTTCTTTGCAGCGTCACTTGCCCGATAGCCTGGACCCTGCCTATAGCCGCAGCCCATGAACCTTCTCGCTCGCGCATTGTCGCCTCTTTCCTCGCTGACGGTCTTGTCGTTGTTGACGGCACACTTTCCTGCAGAGGCGGCGACGGCGCGCAAGGCCGTTGCGGCCACAAGTCCAGCGGCGCCAGTCAAGGCGACGAACGCCGTCATTGCGCTCCCTCTCACTCCCGTGTTGCCGGCAGGTCAGCGGCTGTGTGCGGCTAGGACAGCTGCCGGTCTTGGTTATACCATGCTGCGCCCAGCAACTGGCGCGATGCCAGCCGAGGCTGACTACGTACTGGTCAACTATATCGGCTATCTGGCTGCGACCGGTGCAGTGTTCGATCAGGGGATGCGCGCAACCTTTCCGGTCGGCGGAGTGATCCCGGGCTTTTCCAGGGGGCTGCAAATGATGGCCAAGACGGGCATCGCGAGGTTCTGTATTCCGGCTGCGATGGGTTATGGCGCGCAAGGGACGGGTCCCATCCCCGCCAATTCCGACCTCGTATTTCAGGTTGAACTTATTGACTACAAGACTGCCGCAGAAATTGAGGCGATGCGTAAAACCGATGCCGCCGAGGCGGGGACGCCAACGCATCCACCGGCACCAGCCCAGTAGCGGACACCGCTGCCATGCGGATTGCCCTGTTTGAACCGGAAATTGCAGGAAACGTCGGCGCCGTTCTGCGCCTTGGTGCCTGTATGGGTGCCGCAGTCGATCTGATCGAACCGATGGGATTCAAATGGGATGATCGCAGGGTACGGCGGACTGCCATGGACTACATCGATCATGTTACCATTGCGCGCCACGCCGGCTTCGACGCGTTCAAGACTGCGATCGGCTCGCGAAGGTTGGTGCTGTTCACCACGAAGAGCCAGCAATCGGCCTATGATTTCGGCTTCCAGGCAGACGACGTCCTGCTTTTCGGAAAGGAAAGTGCGGGTGTCCCTGTTGCCATCGCTGGGGCCTGTGACGCACGAGTGTGTATTCCGATGCGGCCGCAAGTGCGCTCGATGAATCTCGCTACGACAGCCGCGCTCGCACTAGGTGAAGCATTGCGCCAAACGGCAACTTTGCCGGGCTGATCCGCACCAGATCAGTAGCAAGCGACTGATGGAGGCCGCGACTGATTGCCACGGAGAAATGCATAATATTTGCGAGCAAGACATCGGCGACTGCGAAAAACGGCTTGCTTTCCCTGTGGAAAGAGGGCGGAAGATTGGCGCGTCGAGGATTGAGCCAGTAACACAATTTTGACCCAGATGCCCGGCAAACAGGACACGGTAGAGGAGAGAGTGCCATGTTTCACCACCGGGATCTGTTCCATACCAGCATCGGTTTCGATCTGCGCGCGCCCGAGCAATTCGGCGTAACCTCCCAGCAGATTTTCAATGAAGCCATGGCGATGATCGAATATGCCGACAAGAGCGGCATCGACAAGGTCGATTTCCAGGAACATCACCAGTCGGAGGATGGCTATGTGCCTTGCCCGATATTGCCCGGCGTCGCTGCCGCTGCGCGGACCAAAGATATCGCAATCGTCATGGGCGCGATCATCCTGCCGTTTCACGATCCGGTCGAGCTGGCCGAACAGATCGCTGTGGCGGATCTGTTGAGCAACGGGCGCTTCTATGCGGTGCTGGCAGCGGGCTATTCACCCACCGAATTCGCCGCTTTCGGGGTGAGTCTCAAGAACCGCGGGCGGATCATGGACGAGGGTTTCGATACGATCCTGCGCGCTCTTTCAGGCGAACGCTTCCAGTTCAAGGGCCGCGAAGTGTTCGTGCGGCCACTGCCGACAAGGGCTCCGCGCGAGATCGTTTATGGGGGCGGCGGCACCCGCGCCTCGGCCCGCCGCGCAGCGCGCTTCAGCCTTTCGATGTGGCCGATGAATGATGCGATGATCTCGGATTACGAGGAAGCCTGCACCGAATTCGGCGTGACCGGCACCAAATTTATTCGCGGCGTCACCTCGGTCTATGTAACCGAGGACCCCGAGCAGGGCTGGGCCGACCTGGGTCCGCATCTCCTGCATTACATGCGTTCATATGCAAAGTGGAGCGAATCGCCCGGCACTTCCGCCTCGCCGCTGCATGGCATGGATACCATCGAGAAAATCCGCGCCGCGGGTCTGGTCCAGGTACTGACGCCCGACGAAGCCGTCGAACTCGGCAGCAGCCGCGCCATCGGACTGCAACCGCTGATCGGCGGGCTGCATCCCGACAAAGGCTGGAAGAGCCTCGAGCTGTTTGTTGATAAGGTGCTGCCGCGCATCAAGGACGCACCGGCGCAGTGGCGGAAATCACAGGGGCTTTAGTCCCCTTTCTTCTCCCGCGTTGAACGCACCATTCCCGGCACGACAAAGCCAATCGGATTGACCTCCATCGCCCGCTTCTTGAGCTCGCCTTTCAGTTTGGCGTATTCCTCTTCCATTTCCGGCGTCACAGTGGCGCGGCTATCGAGGAGCGCGGCGGCGAAATCCTCGGCTGTGACTTGTTTGGCACCTTCGCCGCGCGAGCGGATAGCAGCGAGACCGGCGCGGCGGACGACGTCTTCGAGATCGGCTCCGGTGAAGCGCTCGGTCTCAGCGGCGATCTTTGCCAGATCGACATCCTTGGCCAGCGGCGTTCGCGCGGTGTGGATTTTGAGGATGTGCTCGCGGCCCTTCTCGTCGGGCGTGCCGACATAGACCAGCTCGTCGAGCCGGCCGGGACGCAGCATCGCAGGATCGACCAGTGCCGGGCGATTGGTAGCGCCGATTACGACAATCGATTGCATTTCCTCCATCCCGTCCATCTCCGCGAGGATGGTGTTGACCACCCGCGATGTAACCTGGGGTTCGCCGCCACTGCCGCCCGCGCCGCGAGCCGGGACCAGGCTGTCGATTTCGTCGATGAAGATGACGCAAGGCGCGACCTGCCGCGCGCGCGCGAACAGGCGGCTGAGCTGTTGTTCGCTTTCGCCGTACCATTTTGACAACAGATCCGAGCTCTTGACCGAAATGAAATTGGCCTCCGCCTCCTTGGCGACGGCCTTGGCGAGCAAGGTTTTGCCTGTCCCCGGCGGGCCATAGAGCAGGAATCCCTTGGCCGGACGGATGCCGAGCCGGCGGAAAACCTCGGGATTGCGCAGCGGCAGTTCAACGCCTTCCTTCAGCTTTTCCTGGGCCTCGCCCAACCCGCCGATGTCGTCCCAGCCGACGTTGGGGACCTCCACCATGACTTCGCGCATCGCGCTCGGCTGGACGCGCTTGAGCGCGCCGAGGAAATCCTCGCGGGTGACAGAGAGATCCTCCAGCACTTGCGGCGGGATGGTCTGCGCTTCGAGATCGAGTTGCGGCATGATCCGCCGCACAGCGTCCATCGCCGCCTCGCGCGCCAGCGCCGCGATATCCGCGCCGACAAAGCCATGGGTAGTGCGCGCCAGTTCGTCCAGGTCGACTCCCTCACCCAGCGGCATACCGCGAGTGTGGATGCCAATGATTTCGCGCCGACCGCTTTCGTCAGGGACGCCGATGATGATTTCGCGGTCGAAGCGGCCAGGACGGCGTAGCGCCTCGTCGATAGCATCCGGGCGGTTAGTGGCTGCAATCACGACGATGCCCGCACCGGTGGAAAGCCCGTCCATCAGGGTCAGCAACTGCGCAACCAGGCGCTTCTCGGCCTCTCCTGAAACCTGGCCCCGCTTGGGCGCAATGGAATCGATCTCGTCGATAAAGACAATCGATGGCGAAGCCTTGGCGGCTTCCTCGAATATTTCGCGCAAGCGTTTTTCGCTCTCGCCATAGGCCGAGCCCATGATCTCAGGGCCATTAATAGTGAAGAAGCTGGCCTCGCTTTCGTTGGCGACAGCGCGCGCCAGCCGCGTCTTGCCAGTGCCCGGCGGTCCATGCAGCAGAACGCCGCGCGGCGGATCGACGCCGAGCCTGGTGAACAGCTCAGGATAGCGCAGCGGAAGTTCAACCATCTCGCGCAATTGCCGGATAGTATCGCCCATGCCGCCGACGTCGTCATAGTTGACATCGGCGCGCGAACCTCGGGCCTCCTCGAATTGCTCGCGCAGTTCAACCTCGGTGTTCTCGTCGATGTGGACGATACCCTTGGGGCTGGTCGACACAACAGTCAGGCGGATCTGCGTCAGGGCATAGGCCGGCGCATTGAACATCCGGGCGACCTGCGGCGGCATGTCCTGCACCTGCTGCTGGCCGGTCGTCGCGACCACATCGCCCGCGACCAGCGGCCGCCCGAAAAAATTGCGCTGCAGCGCCTGCGCCGGTCCTTGGAGTCGCATTTCGCGCTGGGCCGGGGCAAAGACAACGCGGGTGGCGGGACGCGATTCGGCCTTGCGGACAATCACATGATCGCCCGATCCGACCTCTGCGTTGGCGCGCTGGAGACCGTCAAGCCGGATAACCTCCAACCCCTCGTCCTCAGGGTAAGGCAGCACCGCACGCGCGGGTGTGCTGCGCTTGCCGACGATCTCCAGAATATCGCCCTCGGTGATGCCGAGCCGCGCCATGGCCGACTTCGGTAGTCGGGCGATGCCGTGGCCGCTCTCTTCCTGACGTGCGGCTGCAACCTGCAACTTGACTGTATTCGCTTCGATGATTGCCGGCACATCGGCCATGGGCTTCTTCCTCGATTTGTAGTGAAGCCTAGCTAGGAACTTGCTGTCCGGATTACAAACGGGCGGTGCATATGGCAGCAGGAGCGTGCCAGCAAGCAGTCGGCAACGGACTGAAGGGCTCCCGGGCAGGGACAAAAAAAGGCCCGGTTGTTGCCAACCGGGCCTTGGAAGTTTTGGGAGAGGATGCCTGAAAGGCACCCCCTATGTGCTGCGAATCGGGCTATGCTGCAAGTGCGAAATGCTCATTCCAAGTTGCAAAATTTGCAATTAGCAGGCATCTATTTGCATTACCGTATTATTGTTGCTCACATGGCAGCCAGCACAATGCCTGTCGGCTCGGCGACATCGATGCAATTCGCGAATTGCTGGTCCGCCGCTTCGCAGATGCAAAATTCCCCGGTTCTAATGTGCCAGCAGCAAGGCTGGCTTGGCGCTTTCCTCGAGGAAATAGCGAGTCACCCCGCCAAACAGATACTCGCGCATCCGGCTCTTGCCATAGGCGCCCATCACCAAAAGTTCCGCGCCAAGCTTGGCAGTCGCCGCAGCCAGCGTATCTTCGGTGGATCCGCTGCGCGCCAGTTCGCTCAATTCTGCGGAAATGCCGTGGCGTGACAGATAGCGGACGGCATCAGTGGCAGGAAAGCCGCCCGGCTTTTCCTTGACCGCCAGCACATACACGGCGGAGCAACCCGCCAGCAGGCGCACCGCGCTGCGCAGCGCTGTCGCCGCTTCGTTGCCCCCGTCCCAGGCAATGCAGGCGCAACTGAGCGGAAGATTGAGTTCAGACTGATCCGGCAGAACCAGCACCGGCGTATGGACCGACAGCGCCAATTCGCCGGCCAGCGCACTTGAGCGCGACAAAATCACGACATCGGCGAGGCGCGAAGCCGCAGCCAGCGCATCGAGCGGATCGGATTCGCTGTGCACCACATCGAAAGGCACATCCTGGTTCGCCAATTGCTGTTCGATGGCACGGCCATGGGCCTCGTCATCGGCCAGCGCTGCCTTCATCGCATCGCTCGCAACATAGGACATGCCCATCGGGTCCATGGCTACGTAGCGGCTGATCGGCGTATCGACCAGAACCGTGACATGGCCGCCATTCGCCCGGGCCAGCGACAGGCCGGTTTCGAGCCTGGCGTCCATAGACGGGCCGCGATCGGCATAGACGAGAATTGAGCGCATAGACGTTCTCCCCAGTGTGGCTGGCGGACAGTCTCACCTATCCATGCCGCGCGCCATGATTCATATCAAACTTGGCCCAGAGCCCTGTCAGCCTTCCAGCAGGGCCCGCGCCGCCGCAACGCAAGGCGCCAGCCGCTCGCGGGGGCCGATGCCCTGCTCGGCGAGCGAACGGATCGGTACTTCGAGGCTGACCACCACATCAGCCGGCAGCAGGCTCACGAATTCGCGCAGCGGCAGTTCGCCCTCTCCCGGCACCATCCGCTCATACATCGCCTCTTCCATATAGGTCTCAAACCGGCGCTTCCACGGCACGTCGCACAGCTGAACATAGCCGATCAGCGCCGGATCGATCTTGGCAAGCTGGGAATTGGTGTTGCCCATCCTGAAATAATGCATCGCATCGAGCATCAGCGAAAAATTGCTCATGCCGATCCCCTCCGCCATCTCCAGCGCCGCCTCGACGCGCCCATAAGGCCCGAGCGAGCCCATCTCGGCGCAGACCAGCAATCCGCGCGCTGCGGCCATTTCGGCCAGCACCGCAAAGCCGTCGACGGTGCGCGCTAAGTCCTTGTCGAGGCTGACACAGGCGATTCGCGCCGCCCCAAGCTCGCACACCAGGTCAAGATCGGCCGCGCAGTCCCGAATGTCGCGCTCGGGCACCAGCGCAAAGCCTTCGACCATGCCAATCGCCAACCCGCGACCTTCGAGTGCCGCAACCATGGCCCGGCGCAACGCCGCATCATCGCGCAACGACCAGTCCGGGAAACCGTGCGGATTATAGCCAGCCATCGGTGCCAGCGCGATGCCGACTTGGCCGCAGCCAAGGTCTGCGGCGAGATCCACGAATTCCACCGGGGGCATGCCGAAGGTGCTGAGGCGATCGATGCCGAGGCGATTCATCCGGTTATTCTCCCATTGGTCGCTACGCGGCGGCGCGATCTGGCCAAAGTGATTTGCATCTTTGTCTGCGGTCAAGTCATTTGCTGCTTTACCCGGCCACAAAGCCGCGCGATGGCCAGGCGATTGCAGCGAATGCAGGCTTGGTTTAACGGCGCGCATCGCTCCCAGGAGGCCCGATGAAAAAGTTGTACCCTAATGCCCAGGCCGCGCTCGACGGCGTGATCAAGGATGGCCTTCTGATCGCCAGCGGCGGCTTCGGCCTCTGCGGCATTCCCGAGCGCTTGCTCGACGCGGTCCAGGCGAGCGGAGCCAAGGACCTGACTTTCGTCTCGAACAACGCCGGGGTCGATAACGAAGGCATCGGCAAGCTGCTGCGCACGCGGCAGGTCAGGAAGATGATTTCTTCCTATGTCGGCGAAAACAAGGAGTTCGAGCGGCAGTATCTGGCGGGCGAGCTGGAAGTCGAATTCTGTCCGCAAGGCACTTTGGCGGAGCGCATGCGGGCTGGCGGCGCGGGCATTCCAGGCTTCTATACCAAAACCGGCGTCGGCACGCTGGTGGCTGAGGGCAAGGAAGCCAAGGAGTTCGGCGGGGAGGAATACATCCTCGAACGCGGCATCTTTGCCGATCTGGCGCTGGTCAAGGCCTGGAAGGCCGACACCACCGGCAATGTCGTGTTCCGCAAAACCGCGCGCAACTTCAACGTGCCAGCCGCGACCTGCGGCAAGGTCTGCGTTGTCGAGGTGGAGGAGATCGTCCAGCCGGGCGAGCTCAATCCGGACTGCATCCACCTGCCCGGCGTCTATGTCCAGCGGCTGATTGTCGGCGCGCCCTATGACAAGAAAATCGAATTCCGCACCACTCGCACGCCTGACAATGATTTTGGGGATGTCGGCTGATGACCAAGCATGATCACATCGCAATTGGCTGGAGCCGCGACCAGATGGCGGCCCGCGTTGCCCGGGAACTGCAGGATGGCTTTTACGTCAATCTCGGCATTGGTATTCCGACGCTGGTCGCCAACCATGTGCCCGCCGATATCACCGTCACGCTGCAGAGCGAGAACGGCATGCTCGGCATCGGTCCCTTCCCGCTGGAAGGCGAGGAAGACGCCGACCTGATCAATGCCGGCAAGCAGACCATCGGCGAACTGCCGCATTCGGCCTACTTCGACAGCGCCCAGAGCTTCGCGATGATCCGCGGCGGGCATATCGACCTGACCGTGCTGGGCGCGATGGAAGTGGCCGAAAACGGTGACATCGCCAACTGGATGATCCCGGGCAAGATGATCAAGGGCATGGGCGGCGCGATGGACCTGGTTGCGGGTGTCAAGCGGATCATCGTGGTGATGGAACACTGCGCCAAGGACGGCAGCGCCAAATTCATCCCGGCCTGCACCCTGCCGCTGACTGGCCGCAATAAGGTCGACATGATCGTCACTGACCTGGCGGTCTTCTCGCGCGCCGATCACACCTCGCCGTTCCGGCTTATCGAACTGGCACCGGGCGTCACTGCCGCACAGGTCGCGGCCAAGACCACGGCGCATTACCTGAGCTGAGGTCCGGATGGCAGATTTGCATCGGCTTGGCGGAAGTTCACAATACCGAACTTCTGGATCATTGTCTGTGTGCACTGTCGCAGTAATGTTTTCACGAGAAGTTCGCCGATCCCAGATGCAGCAAAACCCGCGCCTTGGGGGCACGGGTTCGGATGGGGGTTCACAGGATCAAAGAGCGCGGGTTTAGTGCGTCGATTTTGGCACGGATCGGGCGCTGTAGGAAAGTGTGAGGATTAGGGCGTTATCGCACGTGGCACCGCAACTCCGCTAAACCCCATCATCCCATCACATGCGAAGGTATCCCGGCCAGCGTATCTGCCAATGCCCGTTCCGCATGCCACAGATCGAATGCCTGCTGCATGCGCAGCCACAGGCCGGGGCCGTTGCCGCACCATTTTCCGAGACGCAGTGCCATTTCCGGCGTGACCGGAGCAGTTCCCCCAAGTATCTTGTAAAGCGTCTGGCGCGAAACGCCGAGTTGGCGCGCGGCTTCGGCAACCGGCAAGCGCAGTGCGGGCAGCACATCTTCCTTGAGCAATTCACCGGGATGGGTGGGGCACCGCTTTGCGCTCACGGGTGATTGCATGTTCATGACCTTTGCATCCCTTGCCTAGTGATACTGTTCGAGATCGACATCGATCGCATCGCCGTTTTTGAAGCCAAAGGTAATCCGCCAAGGCCCGTTGACGGCAACAGCGAAACGCTTCGGTTTGCCTTGCAACCCGTGGAAATGGAGGCCGGGCAAATTCATGTCTTCCGATCGTTCCGCCTGTTCGAGCGCATCAAGCAAGCGCAGACATTTCTTCTGCTGGTCAGCCCGCACCCTGGCACTGGAACCCGACAGGAACAGATCCCGCAGACCCTTGTGCCGCCACGATGCAATCATGGTACCATGTCGTCCGTTTGGAGACTTTTGTCAATCATTAATTGACACGGCGTTTCATTGAAAGAGGTTCTTGGCCGGAGCGTGAGTGCGCTGCTGGTCTGGGGGGCATGGGTAGCATGCCCCCCAGACCAGCCTACAAATCCATCCCCATCTCCATGCCCTCAAAAACGATCATGCCGCGTTGTTCGAACACGTCCTTGATCTGCTCGCGGAGCCCGGCGTCGGTGCTGTTCTCGCGCGTCACTCCAGTGATCCGCGCGCCAAAGGGTAGGTCGTCGCTCAGTGGTCGGACTGCTATTTTTGCCATGACCGCCTCATCGTTCCATCATCCCGCCGCAATGATTGTCCGATCGGGCAGTCAGCTCAATCCAAAGTCACTGGCGCCAGCCTGGGGCTGAGCAGGTGGATAATCGCGAGCGCAAGCAGATAGGCGCTGGCGGCAATGGCAAACAGCAGCGCGTAGCTATGCGTCGTATCGAGCAGATAGCCGGTGAACTTGGCCATGAACATGCCGCCCACCGCGCCGACTGTGCCGCCGATCCCGATCACCGAGCCGACCGCGCTTTGCGGGAACATGTCCGAGGGAAGCGTGTAGAGATTGGCCGAGAAAGCCTGATGGCCTGCCGTGGCAAGCCCAATCAGCAGCACCGCGCCCCATACTGAAGTCACATCCTGGGCAAACCAGATCGGCATGATCAAAACCGCACAGAGCAGCAGGGTGGCCTTGCGGGCGAAGTTGACGCTGCGCCCGGTGGCGATCAGTTTGGATGACAGCCAGCCGCCGCCGATGCTGCCCATGTCGGAGATCAGGTAGATTGCCGCGAGCGGCAGCGCCGAGGCGGCGAGATCGAGATGATAGTGTTCGGCCAGATAGCCGGGTAGCCAGAACAGGAAGAACCACCAGATCGGATCGATGCAGAATTTGCCCAGCGCATAGGCCCAGGTCTCGCGGCGGAAGATCACCTGGCCCCAGCCGACCTTGCCGGCGTTGTCGTCATTGTCCTGCTGGATATAGGCCAGCTCTTGCGCCGAGACCTGCGGCTTTTCGGTGGGCCGGCGATAGATCGTCCACCAGGCAACCAGCAATATGACCCCAAAAATGCCGGTCATGTAGAACGCCATGCGCCAGTCGAAGCCCCAGACCTTGATGATCAGCGCGAGCAACAGCGGGGTGATGATCGCGCCGATGTTGGAGCCGGCGTTGAACAGGCCGGTCGCAAAGGCGCGCTCCTTGCGCGGGAACCATTCGGTGACGGCCTTTATGCCACCCGGGAAGTTGCCCGCCTCGCCAACGCCCAGCCCGGCGCGAGCCAGCGCGAGGCCTGACACCGAGCCCACCAGGCCATGCGCCATGTGGGCAATCGTCCAGATCAGGATGGCAATCGCATAGCCCAGCCGCGCGCCGAACATGTCAACCACCTTGCCAAAGCCGAGATAGGCCACGGCATAAGCAAACTGGAAATAGAAGACGACGTTGCCATAGTCCTTCTCGGTCCAGTGGAACTCGCTGTGCTCGCCGACGAAGACGCTCGACTTGAGCACGCCGATCATCTGGCGATCGATATAATTGATGGTGCAGGCGAAAAAGAGCAGCGAGACGATCACCCAGCGATAGCGGGTTAGCGGCGCTGTGGCCGGCTGTGCGGGCGCGTCTGTCATGGCATTCATCGCTCTCTCCCCAAAACGTCTATTGCGAGGCCCTCGCCGCAGTGATCCTGCAATGCACTTCGCCGTGGCCGCCGAATATGGCCCTGACCCGCGCACCGGGCACGACTTTGTGGACCCCGGTGATCGCCCCGGTTGAAACCCATATCCCGCCGCTCGCATCGATCCCGCGCGCAGAAAGGTTCGCAAGCAGGAAACGCACGGCACCATAAGGGCCATCGAGCATGGCGGCGGCTGTTGCCTCGCCGACCTGCCGATCGTCGACGTCCATGCGCACGCGGATCGCACAAAGGTCGAGTTCGCGCCAGCCCGCCAGCTGGGGTCCGATCACGAGCCCGGCATTGTTGCCGAAATCGGAGGCTGTGACGGCGGGGCCATCTGAATTAATGTGCGGATAAGGCGAGCTGGCGACTTCGATGCCGAGCCATAATTCGTCCATCAGCGACCGGGTGCCGGCATCGTCGCTGGGCACAATTCCATTCCAGCCCGCAGCAACATGGAGCAGCATTTCAGCTTCCACAGCGGCAAAACCGCCAGCGAAGATGGGCATCTCTGGCGACTCGCCCGGGTCGGCGCGGCGAAGGCTTTCGGCAAAGATCGGCCCGGCAAGGCGATTGCTGCCGAGCCGGATATCGTCAGGCGGAAAGATCCGGCCGACCTTCCAGCCGGCGACCTTGCGGCCATCGAGCGAGATGGCGCGGTCCTGAATCTGATAGGCACTGGCCAAGTCTGCCGGGCGCTCGCCCGGATAGCTCGCCAGCACCCGCGCTTCACGCCGCGCCGCAACGAAGGCCGAGGCCACAGCATTCGCGGATTCAGTCAATCTCGTCCCCATCGTCAATCGCCATCGTCAGTCAGGCGCCATTGCGGCGCGACTATAGGAAACCGGTGTCATTGGC
>JBDSSP010000078.1:0-3595 GCA_039928735.1 Novosphingobium sp.
ACTGCCGTGCGAATCAGAGTCGGCACTTGCTCTGACTGTGCGAAGTAGGCCTCGCAGGCATTTGACAACGAATCGCCTTCAAGCGGCACAATACCCTGATACCGCTGTCCAGATGCGGCATCGTCAAAGGTGATGGCCAGGTAGGACTGGCCAAACAAGGCATAGAGCGAGGGATTGGCCCCCAGCATTGCCAGCCTTTCGGCATCATGTCGGATGTAGCCGCGCAGCTCGCCATTCATGTAATCACAGGCCAACAGTTCGACGATCCCGCCCTGAGTTTGAGCCTGCATGGTCAATTGGCTGCCGTCATCCTTGAGCAGCGAGCCAATCATTCCCGTCAGCACAAGCGCTTCGGCTAGCAAATGCCGAATTGGCGGCGGGTAATCATGCGCGGCAAGAATGACATCCAGCACGGGCCCCAGCCTCAGCACTCGGCCCCGCGCATGGCGCAGCGGAATGGTGAACCCCAGCAGTTGATCGAAGCCAGTCTCGCCAGGCGGAATTGCTTCCAAAGCGCTCACAACTGACCCAAAGCCCAGCGAAGCACGGATTTTTGTGCGTGAATGCGATTTTCCGCCTCATCCCAAACCACCGACTGCGGACCTTCGATGACACCGTTGGTAACTTCCTCGCCACGGTGCACCGGCAGGCAATGCAGGAACAGGGCATCCGGCGACGCCGCCGCCATCAGACGTTCGGTGACTTGGAACGGAGTCATAGCCGCGATCCGCGCCTCCGCGCCGGTCTGCCCCATCGATACCCAAGTATCGGTAACGACGACGTCAGCCCCGTCGACTGCCTGGCGAGGCTCCCTGTAAACCGTGACCGTGGCGCCACCTGCCCGCGCGCGGTCGATAAATCCCCCATCGCAATCATAGCCCTCGGGCACGCCGATCCGGACGTTGAATTTCAGCAGTCCCGCGGCTTCGACAATCGAGTTCAGCACATTGTTGCCATCGCCAAGCCAGGCCACTTCCAGCCCGGGCAGTGCTTTGCCGTGTTCGATGACGGTGAGCATGTCCGCCATGATCTGGCAAGGATGGGATTGATCGGTCAGCCCATTGAGTACTGGCACAGTGGCGTGCGCGGCCAGCTCTTCAAGTTTGGCGTGATCATCGGTTCGCAACATGATGGCGTCGGCCATGCGGCTGAGTACGCGCGCGGTATCGGCAATGGTTTCGCCGCGACCCAGCTGCATGCTGCCCGTTTCCATGACAATCGCGCTGCCGCCGAGTTGGCGCATCGCCATATCGAACGAGACTCGCGTTCGGGTCGAGTTCTTCTCGAAGATCATCGCCAGCACGTGGCCCGCCAGCGGAGCGTCTGCATCGGCGCGCCCCTTGGTCCATCCAGCGCGCGCTGCCTTGCGGGTCAGCGCATCGTTCAGCATCGCGGCGATCGAATCGCCGCCCGCGTCCGTCAGATTGAGAAAATGCCGGGTCATGCGGCTACACCTTCGAGATTGTAAGTCGCCGCAGCGGCGGAGAGCTTCTCCATGAATTCGTCGATATGTTCATCGCCGATTACCAGCGGTGGCACGATCCGCACAACATTGTCGCCCGCCGACACAGTCAATAGCCCGTGATTATCACGCAGATGCGCAACGAAGCCGCGCGGCTCGACTGTCAGTTGCAACCCCAGCATAAGCCCGCGTCCCCGCACGGCGACGAATAGCTCGGGGTAATTGCCAATGAACTGCTCCATGCGGGCGGCGAGTTTGGCGCCCTTGTCGCGCACATTTTCAAGAATGTTTTCCGCCGCGAAAGCATCCAGAACTGCTTCGCCAGCCGCCATCGCAAGAGGATTGCCGCCGTAGGTTGAACCATGCGCCCCCGCGATCATCCCGCGCGCAGCCTTTTCGGTCGCGAGACATGCGCCCAGCGGAAATCCGCCACCGATACCCTTTGCGGTGGCAAGGATATCGGGCGAGATGCCATAGTGCTCATGCGCATAGAACGTGCCGCAACGACCGACGCCGCTCTGCACTTCGTCAAGTACCAGCATCAAATCATGTTCGTCCGCCAATTCACGCAGGCCCCGGATGAATTGATCCGACCCCGCCCGGACACCGCCTTCGCCCTGCACCGGCTCGACCAGAAACCCCGCTGTACACGGCCCAATGGCGGCTTGGACAGATGCGAGATCGTCGAACTCCACGTAAGTGAAGCCCGGCAGCAAAGGTTTGAAGCCTTTATGCATCTTCTCCTGATTGGACGCGCTAATGGTCGCCATTGTCCGGCCATGGAAGGCGTTGTTGAAGGTGATCAACTCGAACTTGGTGTCATTGCCATTGTGCTGGTGATAGGCGCGCGCGGTCTTGATCGCGCACTCAACCGCTTCGGCGCCGGAATTGGTGAAAAACACCGTGTCGGCAAACGTCAGATCGACCAGCCGTTGAGCCAGCCGTTCGCCTTGCGGACTGCCGTATAGGTTCGAGACATGCATCAGCACAGTCGCCTGGCGCTGGATCGCGCCGATCAGGCCTTGGTGCGAATGGCCGAGGCTATTGACAGCAATGCCGGCAGCAAAGTCCAGATAGCGGCGGCCATCTTCGCCGATCAGATGACAGTGATCTCCGCGGACAGGCCGAAAGGCGGTCCGAGGATAAACAGGCATCAGCGGAGTAATGGACATGGCGAAGTTCCCTTGCATCGCAAATTCAAAACGGAGGCCGCAAACGACAAATGGCGGCCCCTAAGTCATAGATGACTCAGGGACCGCCATTTGCGCGCGTTTATGCACTTGCAGGCTCCCGGTCAACGTCCGGGAACGACTGCGATCGGGATCAATCCTGACGCGGCGCCAGGTTAACCGCCGAATATTTGCCTCGTCGGTCGACTTCGATGTCGAATTCGAGCCGGTCACCCTCGTTGAGGCTCTGCATGCCAGACCGTTCGACCGCACTGATATGAACGAAGGCATCCGGCTGGCCATCATCACGGGTGATGAAACCGAAGCCCTTCATCCCATTGAAGAATTTCACTGTTCCAGTTGCCCGCTCGCCAGTAAGCTGGCGCTGAGGCGCTTCTTTCTGCTGTACGGCGATGACATCGCCGACAACCACCAGATCGCTCGCAGAAACCTTGCCGCCGCGATCGACCAGCGTGAATTCGAGCTGCTGCCCTTCAGCCAGGCCTTCGAGACCGGCCCGCTCTACCGAGCTGATGTGAACGAACACGTCTTCTCCGCCCGCATCCTGCTGGATGAAGCCAAATCCCTTGTGCGCGTTGAAAAACTTGACGGTGCCTTTGCCTTGGCCAACGACCTGGGCAGGCATCCCACCGGCGCCGCCGGGACCACGTGGAGCGCCGCCACCGCCACCGCCGAAGCGATTTCCACCACCTGGCGGACCGCGATCACCGCCACCGAAGCCGCCACTGCGCGGCGCGCCAAAGCGATCCCCGCCGCCGCCGCCGCCGCCAAAACGGTCACCGCCACCCATGAATGGATCGAAACTGTCCTCGCCGAAACCGTCCCGCTTGTCCCGGCCCTTGCCGCGACGTCCTCTATCGAAACCCATAAATCCGAACGTACCTTCGCTTCGCCCAAGAGTTGGCCGTCAGATCGCGCGGACGAATCACGCCTGACGTCAGGG
>JBDSSP010000079.1:0-7533 GCA_039928735.1 Novosphingobium sp.
TCTATGGCGAGTTGCTGGGCATGACCCGCGCAGAGCGGCAGGCGCTGGAGGATAGTGAGGTAATTTACTGATGAGCGAATCCACGCCAATTCTCGGCTTTATAGGTTTGGGCGTGATGGGCGGCGGCATGTGCGCCAATCTGATCCGCAAACAGGCCACGCCAGTACATGTGTGCGACATGAATCCCGATGCCGTCGCCGCCATGGTCGCAATCGGCGGACACGCCTCTCTGAGCGCCGAAGATATTGCGCGCGAGGCGGACGTAATCTTCCTGTCGCTTCCCGGCGGCAAGCAGGTGCATGCAATTTGCACCAGCATCGCAGGACAGGCAAAGCCGGGCACCGTGGTTGTCGATCTCTCGACGACTGCCGTCGCTGATGCCCGCGCGGCGGCGGAAATACTGGGCGACAAGGGCATCCAGTTCGCAGACGCCCCCGTCGCGCGCACGCGCCAGGCCGCCATCGACGGAACGCTCTCCATCATGGTCGGCGCCAGCAACGCTTTGTTCGCACGCATTGCGCCCCTGCTGGCCCACATGGGCAGCGACGTGACTCATTGCGGCGACGTTGGCTGCGGACAGGTGGTCAAACTGATCAACAACTGCCTGCTGTTCGAAAACGTCGCCGCAATTTCCGAAATGATGGTCGTCGCCGAACGCGCCGGTGTGACGGCGGACAAGCTGATCGAAGCGGTCGGGCTGGGCTCGGGCAACAGCTTCGCGCTGCAGAATCACGGCAAGAAGGCGATGGCCCCGCGAGAGTTTCCCCTGAAGGCCTTCCCGTCGACCTACACACTCAAGGACCTCGGTTATGCCATCGAGCTGGCCGAGCAGGTTGGCGTTGAGCCGCGTGTCGCCCGCTTGGCTGCTTCGTTCTACAGGCAAGCAGTGGACGAAGGGCTGGGCGAGGAATATTTCCCGGCGATCATCAAGCTGGTCGACAAGGCATGACCCAGACAAAGCTGCAATTCCGCGTCATCACCGATGGCCTCAAATTCCCCGAAGGCCCGATTGCCATGGCCGATGGCTCGGTGCTGGTGGTCGAAATCGAAGGCGCGCGGCTGATCCGGGTGCTGCCGGACGGGACCAAGCAGGTGGTCGCGGAGCTTGGCGGCGGACCCAATGGCGCTGCGATCGGTCCGGACGGCAAATGTTATGTCTGCAACAACGGCGGGTTCAACTGGATCCACCACGACGACGGATTCTCCCGCCCGCATGGCCGCGCTGATGGCTATGTGAAGGGCGGCATCCAGCGGGTCGATCTGGAAACCGGCGCGGCCGAATGGCTCTACACGCAGTGCGATGGCAACCCGATCATGGGGCCGAACGACATCGTATTCGATGCAGATGGCGGCATGTGGTTCACCGATCACGGCAAGAGCTATGACCGGCTGATGGACCGCGGCGCGGTGTTCTATGCCCGCACCGATGGCTCGTTCATCCGCGAGGCGGTGTTCCCGATGATCACCCCCAACGGCGTCGGCTTCTCGCCCGATGGCCAGACACTGTACGCCACTGAAACCGAGACCGGACGGCTGTGGGCCTGGCCGATCACCGACCCGGGTGAAGTAGCCAAGGAGGCCTGGCCCTCGCCCGCCGGGGGCAGGTTCGTCGGTGGACCCACGGGATACCAGCGCTTCGACTCGCTCGCCGTGGAAGCGGGCGGCAACATCTGCGTCGCCAGCCTCGTCGCGGGAGGGATCAGCGTGTTTGCGCCCGAAGGCGGCCTGGTGGAATTTCACGCCGCGCCCGAGCCCTATTGCACTAACATCGCTTTCGGCGGGCCGGGGATGAAGACGGCGTTTATCACGCTATCGGGATATGGCCAGTTGATCGCAGTGGATTGGCCAAGGCCGGGGCTGGTTCTGAATGATCCGCTGACGGCGCGGGGTTAGATCGCGGCGTCCCCCAGCACGGCCGCGCGCAGTTCCGCAATCCCCATGCCCTTTTCCGCTGAGGTCACCAGCACCTCAGGATAAGCCGCCGGATGCTTGCGCGCCTCGGCAATGGTTGCGGCGAAAACCTCGGCCAGTTCGCTTGCCTTGATCTTGTCGGCCTTGGTCAGCACGATGCGATAGCCCACTGCGGCTTCATCGAGCATCTTCATCATCTCCCCGTCGACTGGCTTGACCCCGTGCCGGCTGTCGACAAGCAGCAAGGTGCGCTTCAGCACATCACGGCCACGCAGAAAATCACGCACCAGCCGCCGCCAGTTTTCGACCACCTTGAGCGGGGCCTTGGCGAAGCCATAGCCGGGCATGTCGACCAGCCGCAGCACCGCAGGCTCGCCCACGTCGAAAAAATTGAGCTCCTGCGTCCGGCCCGGCGTCACCGAGGTGCGGGCGATCGCCTTGCGGCCGGTCAGCGCATTGAGCAGCGACGACTTGCCGACATTCGAGCGCCCGGCAAAGGCGATCTCGGGCATGTCGGGGTCAGGAATGAACTGCAGCGACGGCGCGCTTTTCAGGAACTCCACTGGCCCTGCGAACAGGCGGCGCGCCTGTTCGGTCAGGTCATCGTCACTCACGCCTTGTCCCGCGCTGCTGCCCGCTTGGCATCGGTCGCGTCCTTTGTGACCTGCGCCCGCATCTGCGGATGCTTGGAGTATAGATATTTCTGCTGGGCAATGGTCAGCAAGTTCGAGGTGATCCAGTAGACCAGCAGGCCCGACGCGAACGAGGCCATCACGAACATCATCATCCACGGCATGATCGCAAACATCTGCGCCTGGACCGGATCGGGCGGCGCAGGGTTGAGCTTGAACTGCAGGAACATTGTCACGCCCAGCACAACCGCCAGAATGCCGATGCCTAGGAAGCTCGGTGGATCGAACGGCAGCAACCCGAACAGGTTGAGGATATGCATCGGATCGGGCGCGGAGAGATCCTTGATCCACAGCACGAACGGCTGGTGACGCATCTCGACCGTCAGGGTCAGAACCTTGTAGAGTGCGAAGAAGATCGGGATCTGCAGGAAGATCGGCAGGCAGCCGGCCAGCGGATTGACCTTCTCCGCTTTGTAGAGCTCCATGATCGCCTTTTGCTGCGCTTCCTTGTCGTCCTTGTGCCGCTCCTGGATGGCTTTCACCTTGGGCTGGATCGCCCGCATCGACGCCATTGAGGAAAACTGGCGCTGGGCGACCGGGAACATCACTCCGCGGACAATCAGGGTCAGCAAGATGATCGCGACGCCAAAATTGCCGGTCAGCGCGAACAGCTTTTTCAGTAGCAGGAAGATCGGCTTTTCGAAGAAGCGAAACCAGCCCCAATCGATGGCCAGGCCGAATTTCGGTAAGCCAGCAGCCTCATAGCGATCGAGAACGGCGCTTTCCTTGGCGCCAGCAAACAGCCGGGTGGTGCGGGTCAGCGTCTGGCCGGGTGCCACGGCGGCCTGCTCATAGAATACGTCGGCGAGATAAGTGCCGCGGCCCAGCGCGCGAAAATCGCTGGTTGCAGGACCCGGCTCGGGGATCAGCATGGACATCCAGTAGATGTCGGTAAAGCCCAGCCAATCGGCCTTGGCCGCATTGTCGACCACGGTCGCCGCAGTCACGTCCTTGTAGTTGGGTCCGAACTGAACCGCATCGCCAAAGCTGCCCATTGGCCCCGAATGGATATTCCACGAATCGATGCTGGCGGTCCTATCAGTGCGGTTGAGCTGGGCAATCGGCTTGAGCGTCACCGGCGCAGCGCCGCCATTGGTCACGCTCTGCTTGATGGTCAGCATGTAATCCGCATCGATTGCGTAAGTCACCGCGAAGGTCAGGCCGGTGCTGTTGGTCCAGGTCAGCGTCACCGGGCTTTGCGGGGTGAGGCGGGTACCGGCGGGCGCGGTCCACACGGTCTGCGCATTGGGCACATCCACGCCCGCACCGCTCCAGCCGAACTGGGCGAACTGCTGGGCAGGGGTTCCGGCGGGCGAAAACACGCGGGCCGGGCCGCTGTCTTTCTTGACCGTCGCGGTGTGGCGATTGGCAGTGAGATCGTCGATCACGGCGCCCAGCGGATTGATCGAGCCAGACAGGCCCGGCGCGGCAATCGGCACGCGGCCAGGCGTGGCCAGCGCGACTGTCAGGTCCTTGGCCTCTTGCGCGATATCGGCATCGCTGGTCAGCCCGCCTTCGCGCGTCGGTTTGGACGGGGCTGCATCATCGGCACCGGGGCTCGCCGCAGCGACAGGCCCCGTCGCCGCAGTCCGGGGCTTGTTCGCCTGCGGATAGAAGTACCGCATCGATGCGTCCCAACCGAACAGGATCAGCGCGGTAAGCACGACCGCCATGATGATATTACGCTGATTGTTCAATTGGGCGTTCCTGGAAGTCGAATGTCAAAATGAAGCTTAAGGCACCGGATCATGCCCGTGCCCGCCCCATGGTTGGCAGCGCAATAGCCGCTTCAATGCCAGCCAGCCACCCTTAATCGCACCATGCTTGCGCAGCGCCTGAATGGCGTATTCCGAGCAACTGGGGACATAGCGGCAGCTCGGCGGCAGGATGCGCGAGGGGCCAATCTGCCAGGCACGAGCAACGAAGATAAGCAGTTTTTTCAACGCTTAACTCCTCTCCCGCTTGCGGGAGGGCCAGTTTTTCATGAATCTCCCCTCCCGCTTGCGGGAGGGGCTAGGGGAGGGGCTAGGGGAGGGGCTAGGGGAGGGCCTGTTAGGGATAGCGCGGACAACAACCCCTCCCCTAGCCCCTCCCGCAAGCGGGAGGGGGACAGATTGCGTCACCACCCTCATTTCGCTTTTGCCCGCCGCGGCGGATCGCCTTTGCCGGCCCGCGCCCGCTCCAGCGCCGCGAGCAGTTCGGTGCGCAGCGCCGCGAAATCGCGCTCCACGCCGCCTTCGCGCCCGATCAGCACGTGGTCGGTATCGACCATGCCATATTCGGGGAGCAATTCGCGGATCAGCGCACGGAAGCGCCGCTTCATGCGGTTGCGCACCACCGCATTGCCGATCTTCTTGGTGACGGTAATCCCGAAGCGGAGCCCCGCGCCGGCATTGGGCCGGGCAAGCAGCACAAAACCTGGACGCGCGATACGCAGGCCCCGGTTGGCAGCGAGGAAATCAGCGCGCCGCGTAAGTACGGCAGGCTTTTGATCAGGGATCAGGCCGAGAGCTTCTTGCGGCCACGGGCGCGGCGGGCGCGCAGCACATTGCGGCCACCGACCGTTGCCGAGCGATGGCGAAAGCCATGGCGGCGGGCGCGGACGAGATTGCTTGGCTGGAATGTGCGCTTCATGGACTGTCTCGAAATGCTGAATTCGGAAAATGCGAAAGCACTACAAAGTGCAACCGCTCTCAAGGGCTGGGCCGTTAGTTGACCGCCAACCCTGAGTCAAGCTTTGGTGTAGCGGGAGGCGCCACATCGACCCGCACCCAATGCGCCATATCGGCAGTTGTCAGCCATTTGGCATCCTTGTTGGGCACCGAATTGGTCATCGCATAGAACGAACGCGCCTCGGCCTCGTTCATCCCCATTTCGCGGTAATAATCGATGTAGACGCGGTTTTCAGGCGCATTGGCCGGATAGTCCTTGGGCTCGAGGCCGAATTCGTCCGCCCAGCTGTGCACCGCAAACTCCGCGCCCGGCTCGGCCACATGCCGTGCGCCCGCCAGGAACAGCTCGACTGCGCCCGAACGCACCGAGCCGCCATCGGGGACATGCGTGGTCATACCCTCGGCGTGGATCATCATCCCCAGCCGCAGATTGGCGCGATCATCATCGGTGCCGGGGCATTCGACCAACTCGATGGTCCTGATCCCGGGAAAGGCATGCAGCATTGCAGTAAACTGCCCCGGCGAACGCTCGTTGGTGGCATCCACCAAGGCCGCATGGCCCGAATCCAGCACCCGGAAAGGGCCGTAGCTGGCGATGCCGACCGGTATTTTGGCGGCCACGCCCGGAGCAGACTCGACCGCCGGATGCGCCTCGACAAACCGGTCGCTGCCGGTGGCGGGCACTTCGACAATGTCCTCGGTGATCGTCTGATAGACAATCCCCTGCGCCGCGAGCGGGCTGGCGGACATTGCAATGAGGCTCATCAGGGCAATGAGGCTCATCAGGAGGGCGGCGATCTTGCGCATGACGCCTGCATGCGCCGCGCGGGGTTGCGCGATCCCTCACGGGGAGGGTTAATTTGCGGTTTGCCGTGATTCTCCCCTCCCGCTTGCGGGAGGGGTCGGGGGAGGGCCTGTTTGGCAACGTCTCGTAACAAACCCTCCCCTAGCTCCTCCCGCAAAGCGGGAGGGGGAAATCCTCTCGACACAAGCCCCGCCCTCCGCCACAAACCCCGGACACATAGGGGGAAAATTGCGTGGTCGCGCTGGTATCGACGGTGGCCTATCTGGGGCTGGAGGCGCGCAGCGTCGAGGTGCAGTGCCAGATCGCGCCCGGCATGCCGCGCTTCAACGTGGTCGGCCTGCCCGACAAGGCGGTCAACGAAAGCCGCGAGCGGGTGATCGCCGCGCTGGCAGCAATGGGGCTTTCCTTCCCGCCCAAGCGCATCACCATCAACCTCTCGCCAGCCGACCTGCCCAAGGAAGGCTCGCATTACGACCTGCCGATCGCGCTGGCGCTGCTCGCGGCGATGGGCGTGACCGATGCCGAACAACTCAACGACTATGTCGCGGTGGGCGAACTGGCGCTCGATGGCCGGGTGATCTCCTCGCCCGGCGTGCTGCTCGCCGCAATCCATGCCTCGGCGCAGAACAAGGGGCTGATCTGCCCGGCGGCACAGGGTTCGGAAGCGTGCTGGGCCAGCGGCGTGCCGGTGCTCGCCGCGCCAGACCTGGTCAGCCTGCTCAATCACCTCAAGGGCAACCAGGTGCTGGCCACTCCGGAGCCGGGCGTGGCCGATCCGCCCAGGCAGGGCCCGGACCTCAAGATGGTCAAGGGCCAGGAAACCGCCAAGCGCGCGCTCGAAATCGCCGCTGCGGGTGGCCACAACCTGCTGATGATCGGTCCGCCGGGCGCGGGCAAGAGCCTGCTGGCCTCATGCCTGTCCGGCATCCTGCCCGAACTGACTGCAGCAGAAGCGCTGGAAGTCTCGATGGTGGCCTCGGTCGCCGGAACCCTGATCGAAGGCCGCATCAGCCGCGCCCGCCCGTTTCGCAGCCCCCATCATTCCGCCTCGATGGCCGCGCTGACCGGCGGCGGGCTCAAGGTCAAACCCGGCGAAGTCAGCCTCGCGCATCTCGGCGTGCTGTTCCTCGACGAACTGCCCGAATTCCAGCGCGCTGTGCTCGATTCGCTGCGCCAGCCGCTCGAGACCGGCGAAGTCACTGTCGCCCGCGCCAACGCCCATGTCACCTTCCCCGCGCGCGTCCAGCTGATCGCCGCGATGAACCCATGCCGCTGCGGCTGGCTGGGCGACGCGGCGCTGGGCTGTTCCCGCGCGCCCAGATGCGGCGCCGATTACCAGAGCAAGGTCTCCGGGCCGTTATTGGACCGCATCGACCTCCACGTCGAAGTCGAAGCCGTCAGCGCCGCCGACCTGACCCTGCCTCCGCCCGCCGAGGGCTCGGCGCAAGTGGCC
>JBDSSP010000080.1:0-6212 GCA_039928735.1 Novosphingobium sp.
GGATCGATCCGGCTACCGTCAAGGGCACTGGCAAGGATGGCCGACTGACCAAGGAAGACGTCGTTGCTGCGGCCGTTTTGAAGCAAGAGGGGGCCAAGCAGGAAGCGCCCGCTCAAGCAGTTTCCACGCCAGCACCGGCACCCGCTCAGCCAATGCCAGCCGATGGCCCCGCCACTGGCGCGCGCAACGAAGAGCGGGTCCGGATGACGCGCCTGCGCCAGACCGTGGCCAAGCGTCTGAAGCAGGCGCAGGAAACCGCCGCGCTGCTGACCACCTTCAACGATTGCGACATGTCCGCCGTCATCGCAGCGCGTGACAAGTTCAAGGACCAGTTCGAGAAGAAACACGGCGTCAAGCTCGGCTTCATGAGCTTTTTCGCCAAGGCAGCCTGCCTCGCTCTCAAAGACATCCCGGCGGTTAACGGCCAGATTGATGGCCCGGAAGGCGCTCAGGAGATCGTCTATTTCGACTATGTCGACTTGTCCGTTGCAGTCTCAGCGCCCAACGGACTTGTCGTTCCAGTTGTTCGCAACGCTGACCGCCTGTCCTTCGCCGGGATCGAAAAAGCCATCGCCGACCTCGGCAAGCGCGCCCGCGAAGGCACCCTGACCATGGCAGACATGAAGGGCGGCACGTTCACAATTTCCAACGGCGGCGTGTTCGGTGGCCTGATGTCCACCCCGATCATCAACCCGCCGCAGTCGGCAGTGCTGGGACTCCACCGCATCGAAGATCGCCCTGTGGTGCGCGATGGCCAGATCGTGATCCGCCCGATGATGTATCTGGCGCTGAGCTACGATCACCGGCTGATCGATGGCCGCGAGGCGGTGACCGCGCTCAAGACGATCAAGGAAGCGATCGAGGATCCGACGCGGTTGCTGATCGATTTGTGATCCCGATGCAGCGCCAAATCCTTCGACAAGCTCAGGATGAGCGGATGTTGTGCCAGATTTCCAAACCCCGCTCAGGCTGAGGTTGTCAACCCGAAGGGGAGCGAAGCTCAACCCCAAGCGCCACGGAGGCCCAAATGGCTGAATACGACTACGACCTCCTCGTCATCGGCGCTGGCCCCGGCGGCTATGTCGCGGCGATCCGCGCGGCGCAGCTGGGGCTGAAGGTCGCCTGCGCCGAAGCCCGCGAGACGCTGGGCGGGACGTGCCTGAATGTCGGCTGCATTCCCTCAAAGGCACTGCTGCATGGCTCCGAGCTGTTCGAGGAAGCGGCAGGCGAAACGCTTGCCAAGTTCGGGGTCAAGACCGGGAAAGTCACACTCGATCTGGGCGTGATGCAGGGTGAAAAGGCCACTGCCGTCAAGGAACTGACCGGCGGCATCGAGTTTCTGTTCAAGAAGAACAAGGTAGAATGGCTCAAGGGCGTTGCTTCGTTCAAGGATGCGCACACCGTTTCGGTTGCTGGCAAGGATATCACCGCAACCAACATAGTCATCGCCACTGGCTCCTCGGTCACGCCGCTGCCTGGCGTCGAAGTCGACAACGCCAAAGGCGTGATCGTCGATTCTACCGGCGCCTTGGTGCTCGATAGAGTGCCCAAACATCTCGTGGTCATTGGCGGCGGGGTGATCGGGCTGGAGCTGGGGTCGGTGTGGCGGCGACTGGGGGCGAAGGTCACAGTCGTTGAATTCCTCGACCAGTTGCTGCCCGGTATGGACGGCGAGGTCCGCAAGGAAGCGGCCAAGATTTTCAAGAAGCAGGGGATGGAGCTTCGGCTGTCCACCAAGGTTACTTCGGCCACGGTCAAAGGCAAGAAGGCGACGCTGACGCTGGAACCTTCAGCAGGTGGTGCCGCCGAAACGCTTGAAGCAGACTGCGTGCTGGTCGCCATCGGGCGTCGCCCGAACACCGAAGGTCTGAACCTCGCCGCCATAACTCTCGAACCCAACAAGCGCGGCCAGATTGAAACCGACCATCGCTTCGCCACCACGGTTTCGGGAGTCTGGGCAATCGGCGATGTCATCCCGGGGCCGATGTTGGCGCACAAGGCCGAGGACGAAGGCATTGCCGTTGCCGAAAACATCGCGGGCCTGATCGGCATCGTCAACCACGATGTCATTCCCGGCGTCGTCTACACCATGCCCGAGATCGCCGGCGTCGGCCTGACCGAAGAGCAGGCGCGCGAAAAGGGCGACGTCAGGATCGGCAAATTCCCGATGCTCGCCAACAGCCGCGCCAAGACCAATCGCGAACCTGACGGCTTTGTGAAGGTCATCGCCGATGCGCAGACCGACCACGTCCTAGGCGTGTGGTGCATCGCCTCATTGGCGGGCACGATGATCGCCGAAGCCGCGCTGGGCATGGAATTCGGGGCGACTTCGGAGGATATCGCTTATACCTGCCACGCCCACCCCACGCATTCCGAGGCGCTCAAGGAAGCGGCCATGGGCGTTCGCGGGAAGGCAATTCACATGTAGAAAAGGGGCAACCCTGCGACCGTCCCGACGAAAATTAGCCCAGGGCCAACGGATCAATCAACGTCGTGACCGTTCACTGTAACCCGGCGCACGCACCCGTCGCCATCGACCGCACAACTGCCAAGCGCACCATCTGGCCAGGCGGTACAGGCCTTATCCAGCCTGAACCGCCCGCCAGTGGTCACGTCAATCAGAGGCCGCGAATCCCGTCGAAATCGAGGTAGGAAATCCGGTCGCGCTCGAAACGGCACGTAAACGAACCGGTGTCGCGGTTAAAGTCGCGGTTGCGCCAACCGCGGTTGTTCCAGTCATGATCGCGAGTATTGACTGCGATGCGACCGCGCACTTCATAGCCGAAGTGGGTGCCGCGGACGTCGCGAACGTCGGTAACCCGGGCATTTCCGTATGTGGCCCGGCTCGCCTGCCGTTCGGCAACGCGCGAACACATTTCGACCGCACTGCGTGAATTGCCGCCATTCCAGCCATTGCCGTAGCCGTGGCCATATCCGTGGCCATACCCAATCTGCGCCATTGCAGGAACTGCGGCAGCGACCGCCATCGCGCCAGTCGCGACGGTAGCGAAAAGAGCTTTGATCGGAGTCGTCATAATCTTCAACCTCACTTCTGCCGGGACGGGAATATCCCGGCTACGAGGTCCTTCTGCCAACCGGCGCGTGAAATGATGCTGAATTGTCTCGACAGAAGGCGTTCATAATTGTCGCATATTTTATGAACGTCGCTTGCGAACTAACCGGCATTTAACCATTGCCCACTAGAGCAGCCGCATGGCCTGGCTCATTGCAATGCTGCCGACGGTGGTACTCGTCGCCCTGCTCACCGCAGCAGAATTGCTGGTGCGCCCCATGCAAAGCGACTGGTGGCGCAACATCCAGGCGTGGGCCCTCAACGCGGTGATCGGCTTTGCTGTGCTGCCGCTAATGTACTCCTTACATGCTCCAGCCCTGCTTGATGGCGTGACTCTGCCCTTCTCGACCGGTGCCATCGCCTATCTCATACTGCGCGATTTCCTGGAATTCCTCTATCACCGCGCCCAGCATGCCATTCCGCTGCTATGGTCGATGCACGCGCTGCACCATTCCGACCCCAATATGTCGGCACTGACCACCACGCGTCACTTCTGGGGCGACCAGATAATCAAAGCTGTGACGATCTGGCCCTTGGCGGCAATAGTCATTGCGCCGACGCCTGCCATGGTGGGTCTTTTCAATCTGATCAGCCTGTGGAACTTCGCCGTCCACGCGCGCCTGCCGATCAGCTTCGGACCGCTGTCGTGGCTGCTCAACTGCCCGGCCTATCACCGCCGCCACCATTCCAGCCTGCCCGAACACTATAACAGCAATTTTGCCGCGCTGCTGCCAATTTTCGACGTGCTCGGCGGCACCTATAACCAGCCAGCAGGCTTCCCGCCCACAGGACTTGATACCAAGCCGGAGTCGCTCAGTGATCTGATGCTCTGGCCGGCCCGGCAGATGCCTGCGATGGCATCGGCACCTGCGGCCTAGCCGACAACCCAGTCCATTCCGCCAGAAATGCCAGGATATCGGCATTCTCGTCGATGACCTTGTCGGTCGGCTTTCCCGAGCCATGGCCGGCTCGGGTTTCTATACGGATCAGGTGCGGCTTCGCGCCCAGATCCGCCGCCTGCAAGGCTGCGGCATATTTAAAGCTGTGACCAGGAACGACCCGGTCATCGGTGTCAGCCGTTGTCACCAAAATCGCGGGATAGGCTGCGCCGGGCTTGATGTTGTGGTAAGGCGAATAGGCGCGTAGCACTCGGAAATCCGCCTCGCGATCGGGGTGGCCATAGTCATCGACCCAATAGCGTCCCGCAGTGAAGCGGTCGAAACGCAGCATGTCCATCACGCCCACCTGGGCATTGGCCGCCGCGAACAGGTCAGGTCGCTGATTGACCACGGTGGCAACCAGCAGCCCGCCGTTGGAGCCGCCCTGGATCGCCAGCCCTCCTTTCGCCGCAATGCCTTGTGCAATAAGGTATTCCCCGGCAGCAATGAAATCGTCGAACACGTTCTGCTTGGCATGCAACCGCCCCGCATCATGCCAATCCTTGCCGTATTCGCCGCCGCCGCGCAGGTTTGCCAGCGCAAAGGCTCCGCCAGCCTGGAGCCAAGCCATCCGGGCTGCAGAATAGCCGGGAGTCAGCGAGATATCGAAGCCGCCATAACCATAAAGCAGCGTGGGCACGGGCCGTCCCGACAGTGCCGCCGCCTTGCTGCGCACGATGAACATCGGCACCTTGGTGCCGTCCCGCGAGGCGTAAAATTGTTGCTCGACCTGGAAATCGGTCGGGTCAAAGGTCAGCGCGGGCTTGGCAAACGGACTGGTCACGCCAGTTGCCAGATCCAGGCGATAGATTGCAGCCGGCTGATTGAAGCTGGTGTAGCTGTAGAAGGTTTCAGGATCGCCCGGCCTGCCCTGGAAGCCTGCCGCCGTTCCCAGACCGGATAGCGACAGCTCCGTCGCCCGCTTGCCATGCAGATCAAGAATCACTGCGCGACTGGCAGCGTCTTTCAGATAGGACAGCACCAGCTGGTCACCGATGATCGTGCCTTGCTCCAGCTTCTCATCGGTCTCGCGGACAAGCTCGCGCCACTGCGGATCGGGCTGTGCAAGATCGATTGCAACAAGCCGATAGCGCGGCGCAGCCAGGTTGGTGACGAACCAAAGCGTCTTACCCATGCCATCGACCAGCTTCCAGTCATGGTCAAAGCCAGTCACGAGTGTCCGCGGTTTCCAGCCATCATGGGCACGGCGGCCCAAATCTATGACGCGCAGTTCATGGCGAGCATCGGTTCCGATCGAGCTGGTGATCACGGCATAATGCCCGTCGTAAGTCACCTCTGCAGTATGGCTGTAATCGGAGTGATCCGGCGTAGCGAAAACCTGCTCATCAGCGGACTGGGATGTGCCGATGCGGTGGAACCACAGTGACTGGTTGTAGTTCAGCGCCTGAAAGTCAGTCCCTTTGTCAGGCTCAGGGAAACGCGAATAAAGGAAGCCCTGCTCACCGATCCAGGCAAGCTGGGTGAATTTGGCCCAGCGCACTTCATCCCCAAGCACTTTGCCTGTTGCAACTTCGAGCACGCGCAGGGTCCGCCAGTCGCTGCCGCCATCCTGCACACTGTAGAGCAAGAACTTGCCGCGGCTGGACGGCTTCCATGCATCGAGTGCGGTGGCCCCATCCTTTGCCCAAAGATTGGGATCAAGCAGCAAGCGCGGCTTCCCGTTCAATCCGCTGCGCACGAACAGCTGTGCCTGGTTCTGCAGTCCGCTGTTACGAGTATAGAAATAACGCCCACCGGCTTTCACCGGAATGCCGAAGCGCTCGAAGTTGAGCAGGTCACGGATATGCTCGGCAAACCAGGTGCGTTGTGGCAGCTTTTCAAGGTAGGCGCGACTGAGCTGGTTTTGCCGCGCGACCCAATCGGCAACTTCCGCGTCGGACCGGACGTCGTTTTCCAGCCAGCGATAAGGATCGGCTATTCGTTCGCCGAACTGAACTTCGGCAACATTGTCACGGCGGGTTTCAGGGTAAATTATAGGTTTCATGGTATCGGCATGGGCAAGCGGAGCCCAAACAACAAGCGCTGCAGCCAACAAGGCGCGCGCGAAGCGGTGCATTTGTCTCTCCCGGGAAAAGCAAAAGGCGGAAGCGAACCTAGCATTCGCAACCGCCTTTGCAATTGATCCGAGAGTGGGAAAGGTCGCTCTATTCGTCGTCGGTCATCACCGGACCGCTGTCCTG
>JBDSSP010000081.1:0-33639 GCA_039928735.1 Novosphingobium sp.
GGGCGAATAGCTATCTCGCCAATGTCCAGAACAATACCTGGACCGGCAATGCTGCCAATGTCCGCGTGCTGTCGTCCGTCACCGGGTGGAGCCAGAACCAGATCTATATCACCAGTGGCGGTGTTCCGGAGCCTTCGACCTGGGCGATGATGCTGCTCGGATTTGGCATGATCGGTTTCGCCATGCGCAAGCGTTCGAATATGCGCACCGCGGTCAGCTACGGCTGACCAGCTCTCACCGCTGTTGCAACTGCTCCAGCAACGCCCGCTTCTCCGCCGGGTTCAGCATCGGCCAGTCGGCAATTTCGCGCAATGTCCGCCTGCAGCCCAGGCACCAACTGGTCGCCGGATCGATGCGGCAGGTGCTGTCGCAGGGGCTTGGCGGGTCTCGCATCGCGGCGCATCATGCACTGGCTGGCCGCTTTCCTACAAGCCCGCGAATGTGCGATGGAGTGCGCGCTCTTTGACCTGTTGATCGTTTTTACCGAACCCGTGCCCGAAAGGCGCGGGTTTCGTTGCATCTGGCCCACCCGAACTTTGTGCGAAACATTACACGCCACACCTCACATCGGCGATGATCCAGAAGTTCGCAGTTGCGAATTGCACGGGTCTGCGGACAATTTCGGCCCGGAACTCCCGGGGCTTGCAGCGCTGCCCCGCGAGCCCTAACCGCAAAAGCATGGTGGATGCTGAATCGCAATTGGCACAGCCCCGATCGGGCATGGCGCCGGGGGGCACATGGGCGCCGTTTCGCTATCCCGCGTTCCGCGCGATCTGGATCGCCAACCTGGCCTCCAACCTCGGCGCGACGATGCAATCGGTCGCCGCGGCGTGGGAAATGACCAATCTGACGTCCTCGCACCAGATGATCGCGCTGATCCAGGCCTCGACCACCATTCCGATCATGGTGTTCGGCGTCTTTGCCGGAGCGATTGCCGATAACTTCGACCGGCGGCGGGTGATGCTGCTGTCGCAGATCGGCATGCTGCTTGCCTCGATTGTGCTGACCGTGCTCACCTGGCTCGGCGTGATGACGCCGTGGTTGCTGCTGGTGCTGACTCTGCTGCTCGGAATCGGCACGGCGCTAAATTCGCCGGCCTGGCAAGCCTCGGTGCGCCAGCAGGTCGGCTTTCACGACCTGCCGCAGGCGATTGCGCTCAACACCATTTCATTCAACCTGGCGCGAACCGTTGGCCCGGCGCTGGGCGGGATGCTCATCTCGATCTGGAACGTTGCCGCCGCGTTTGCGGTCAACACGATTTCCCGGCCAGTGCTGATCTGGGTGTTGCTGCGCTGGAAGCCGGAACACACGCCGATGCAACGGCGGCCGATGCTGCCCGCGATCGCGCTCGGCCTGCGCTTTTGCGCTGCCTCCCAGCCGATCCGGCGAATCCTGCTGCGCGGGCTGATCATCGGCTTCGGGGTCGCCGGCTATCAGGCGCTGCTCCCCGCCGTAGTCCGCCAGCGCCTGCATGGCAGCGAAATCGAATTCGGCCTAATGCTGGGGCTGTTCGGCATTGGTTCGATCCTGGTTGCGCTGGTGATCGGCCCGCTTCGGCGGCGCTGGGGCACCGAGACGGTGCTGACCCTGGCGACGCTGGGCTACATTGCGGCGCAATTGGTGCTGGCCAGCGCCCATTCGATGCTGGCCGCGCTCCCGGCGACGTTCATTGCCGGCGGGGCCTGGGTGGCGGGGCTGACCACGGTCAATGTTGCGATGCAGATGCGCTCGCCGGACAATATCCTGGGTCGCTGCCTCTCGATCTATCAGGCAATCACCTTTGGCGGCATGGCGATTGGCTCATGGCTGTGGGGCGCGCTGGCAGACTGGCAGGACCTGCCCTTCGCCCTGCACTCCGCCTCGCTGTTCCTGCTCGTGACCCTGGTCCTGATGCGGCTCTATGCGCCGATGCCGGGGCGCGACGAAGGGCGAGTCCAGGCTGATGGTTCGATAAGTTCTTAATCCAATCTTTCGGCACAACTTAACGGAACTTTTACCACGTTGCGCCAGAAGGCAATCCATTGGCTATCGGGGAATCCCTATGGATACGTTGCGCGGCGATTTTACGGATATCAATTCTTCCGGGAACGATGCAGCCGATTACGACCGCGGCGACGATGAGACGGTCCGCGAACTGCCGCCTCTGGCCATCGGCAACGATGAACGGCGCATGCAGGTGCGCGCCTATAACTTCTGGGCCAGCCTTCTGTCCGATAGCAATTTCCCTTCGATCGAGGACCTTGATCCGGAAAATCTTCCTGACTTTGGACCACACAGCGTCTTGTTCGATTTCTCGCACGGCGCCGATGATCCCTCGGTAGTCTTCCTCGGCAGCAAATTGGTCACCGAATGCGGCACTGAGGGCCCGATCCACAAGCTTTCCGATGTGCCCAGCCGGTCATTGCTGTCGCGCATAACCGACCATCACATGCAGATAATCGCCAACCAGGCGCCAATTGGTTTCGAGGCGGAATTTGTCAACCAGCGCGGCGTGGCGATCATGTATCGCGGCATCCTGCTGCCTTTTTCCAGCGACAACGACACCATCGATTTTATCTTCGGCGTGATCAACTGGAAAGAGCTGGCCGACCAGCAGACCACCGATGAACTGCTGCTCGAGATCGAACAGGCACTGGAAACTGCGCCTGAAATTCATCGTATCACCGGTCCGCTGACCGAATGGGCCGATGGTCCGGCAGACCTGAGCAGCACGCTTGAACTGGGCGGCGAGTACGAACTCTCCGAGAGCGAGGCACTTTGGCTCGACCCGGTGTACGGCACAGCATCGGCGGAAGCTCCTGCGAATGCTGATGCCGATGCACGATTTGCCCCGGTTTCTGCCGAGCCCGAACCAATGGAACTGGCAGACTGGCTGGCCTCGGCCCGCGAATATGCGCTTGCCGCGCAGGGCACCGAAGATCGGTCGCGTCTCGCGCTTTATGCCGCAATCGCCCGGGCCTATGATTTCTCGCTGGCAGCCAGGGGCCGGCCGGAAGAATTTGCCGAACTGGTCGCCGAGGCCGGGCTGACCGTTCAGGAGCGGGCGCCGATGACACCGCTGGTCAAGTTGGTATTCGGCGCGAATTACGACAAGACCCGGCTCACCGAATATGCAGCCGTGCTTGGCCACGGCCATCGTTTGGGCCTGACTCGCGGTGCGATGGCAGAGTTCCTCCTGTCAGCGTCGGGCGGGCTCAAGGGCCTGGTTGCTGCTGAGCGCCAGTTGCGCCGCGAGGAAGAAGGGGCCTCTGCCCTGCCGCGCCAGAACCCGCGCGAGAGGCTGGCCCGCAAGCTGCGCAAGCTCGAGCATTCTGCGCTCGGAGATGTTGCCAGCGAAGGTAGCGAGTTTACCTTGCTGGTGGCGCGCCGCCTGGCTGATGGCCAGGTCGTATTGCTCGGCGAAGTCGCCGATGATGCTTTGCTGCTGGAGCGCGCCGCACGCCGCCTGATCGGCTGAAACCGCATCGCGGTGGCGCCGGGGTTTCATCGCGGCTAAGATGCAGAGTATGCCCTGCACACCTTCATCCCCCGTTCAGTCCGATTGGCGCTAGCAAACACCATGCTTCGAACCATTCGGATTGGCTCCCTGGCGCGCGTCGCGGCGCTTGTTGCCGCCTTTGCCCTCGCCAGCCAGCCCGTGGCAGCGCAGTCCATCCTGCGCGATGCCGAAACCGAGGCGTTGCTGCATGACATGGCGACCCCGCTGATCGCTGCCTCGGGGCTCGATCCCAGGAACGTCGACATCGTTCTGGTCAACGATTCCTCAGTCAATGCTTTCGTCGCCGGCGGGCAGGCGGTCTACGTCAACAGCGGTCTGATCAACATGGCTGACAGCGCCGCTGAAGTGCAGGGTGTGGTCGCACATGAACTCGGCCATATCACCGGCGGCCATGCTATCGGCAATGGAGGCGCCAAGGCCGCGCAGGGAATATCGCTACTGTCCCTCCTGCTCGGCGCGGCGGCGGCAGCGGCTGGGGGCGGCGAAGCTGCGATGGGTGTTCTCATGGCCGGGCAGCAGGCGGCGATGGGCAAGTATCTCGCATTCAGCCGCGCGCAGGAAGCGACCGCCGATGCAGCCGGGGCGCAGTTTCTTTCCAAAGCGGGGATTTCCGGGCGCGGTTCCGTCAGCTTTTTCAAGAAGCTGGCCAATCAGGAGTATCGCTATGGTTATACTGCGAGCGACGACAACGCGTTTTACTCCTCCCATCCGGTAACTGCCGACCGCATCGCCACCTTGCAGGACAGCTATCAGCGCGATCCAGCCTGGACCCGCCCAAACAACCTCGCGCTTGAGGCCCGCTTTGCCCGCGCCAAGGCGAAGTTGTTTGGCTATCTCGCTGAGCCCAAGGACACTTTCACTACCTATCCTGCCTATATGACCAGCGTGCCGGCGCGCTATGCCCGTGCCTATGCCTATCACAAAGAGGCGCATCTCGACCTGGCTATGGCGGAAGCGGATTCACTGCTGGCTCAGGCCCCTGGCGACCCTTATTTCCTGGAGCTCAAGGGGCAGATCCTGCTTGAATCGGGTAAACCGCAGGAAGCGCTTGCTCCGCTCCGCCGCGCGACTGAGCTCTCGGGCAACCAGCCCCTGATCGCCACCACCTTTGGCCACGCCCTGATGGCAAGTGAAGATCCGAAGAATTTCGCCGAGGCCGAGCGTGTGCTCAAGGTTGCTGTCGCGCGTGACCGGGAGAACCCTTTTGCCTGGTATCAGCTGGGTGTAGTTTATGCCGCCAATGGCGACCTGCCCCGCGCGCGACTTGCCAGCGCCGAACAGCAAGTGATGGAACTGCGCATGACCGATGCACTCGCCAGCGCAGAAGCCGCCGAAGCCGCTTTACCCAAAGGCACAGCCGACTGGCTGCGAGCGCAGGATATTGCGATGCAAGCCCGGGCGGCGATTGAACATGATCGCAAACGCAGGTAGGCGCCGCGAATGAACGCACAATCAACTTCGACCGTTTCCGTCTGGCGGCTTGGCCTGCTCGCCTTGGGCTTTGCCCTAGTGGGCGGAATTGTCGGTTGGTTCTGGCAGGCCCACCACGCTCCGATCGGCAATCGCGCCGCGATCGAACAGGTGATTCATGATTATGTGCTCGCCAACCCAGAAATCTTGCCGCAGGCGATGGAAAATCTGCGCAAGCGCGAAGACGCCAAACAACTTTCTGGAGTTTCCGGCGATCTCAAGCGCCCCTTCCCTGGGGCAGTGCTCGGCAATCCCGCGGGAAAGGTTACTCTTGTCGAATTCAGCGATTTCGCCTGCACATTCTGCCGTCAGAGCGAGGCCGAAGTTGCATCGCTGATCCAGTCTAATCCCGACCTCAAGGTGGTCATCCGCCAGCTGCCGATCCTTTCGCCCGCCAGCGCGGATGCCGCCCGCATGGGCCTCGCCGCCGCACGCCAAGGCCGCTATGCCGCCTACCATCACGCCATGTATGCCGGCGGGCGGCCTGATGCGACCACTATCGAGGCCGCAGCTCGCAGTGCCGGACTCGATATGGCCCGCGCGCAGAAGGACATTGCCGATCCGGCCCTTTCGGCGGAAATCGATAGCAATATGGAGTTCGCCCGCAAGCTCGGCTTCCAGGGCACGCCCAGCTGGGTAATCGGCGAGGAAATCCATGCGGGGGCCGTCGGGCATGACGTGCTGGCGGCAGCCATCGTCAAAGCCCGCGGCTGAGCCCGTACCAATGCGCACTTGGTGGCTGGCCGCTGGCTGCGCAACCTCTGCTCTCCTGCTCATTCCAGCACCCGCTATATCCGGTGAGGCCATCGACTACTCCACAGCGATTCCGGTGTGGCAGGCACACGAAGCGCGGTTGCTATCAATTGGCTGGCGACTGGCGAGGGCAAATGCCGCATTGTGCCAGCGCAGCCCGAACGCGATCGGGCTGATGCTAGCCGATGTCCGTCAGTTCAAGGATCCAGACCGCGCCCGCGCCGCCTTGCACATTGATGGCGATACGATTGTCGAGGCGGTAGCGGCAGGCTCTCCGGCACAGACAGGGGGCCTGCGAGCAGGTATGCAGGTTTTGGCGATAGGCGGTCAAACAGCTGGTGCACTGACTGACCCCCAAGCGACAGGCGAGGGAGCTACTGATGCCCTCCACGACCGGATTGACCATGAGTTGGCAACGTCCGGCCGGGTTATCCTTCGTGTGGCCGAACAAGGCCAGGCACCGCGCGATGTCACCATCGTCGGAGTTCCAGCCTGCCGCGCACGCTTCGCCATGCTGAGAGCCGGAACGAGCGCGGCGACGCGCGGCTTCATAATCGAGATTGCGGTGCAACTGCTCGCCGAAACGCCGTCGGATGACGAGGCCGCGACGATGATTGCGCATGAACTGGCGCACAATGTGTTTGGCCACTGGCAGCACACCCTGGCCACTGGCAAAAACAACTATGTAATAATCCGGCGCAGCGAACGCGAGGCGGACAGCATGGCACCTTGGCTGATGGCCAATGCGGGCTATGACCCTGCCGCCGCTCCGCGCTTTTTCGCCGCCTGGGGTCCGCGCCACAGCGGTGGCATGACCCGCTCCCCAACGCATGATAGCTGGCAGGAACGGGTTGCAGCAGTCACTTCCGAATTACCCGCAATTGCGACCGCGGGCGCCTCGCGGCAAGGCAGTCTGGTTGACTGGCGGACACGCTTTCCCGCGCCGCAGGCCGAATAGCATCGCAGAATTTCCCGCGAGACGCTTTTTCGTCTAGGATAGCATCATGGCCGTCCTGCCCTTCCGCCCGACACCCTTCTTTGCCAACAAGAACCAGGCGTTCTGGCGCCTGCAGGCTGCCGGCTGGGCGGGTGCCATGCTACTGCGCGGCATGTCAAGCTTGGCCAACGGACAGCCGCTATCGTTCCTGGTCATCCTGCTGATCGCGACGATCACCGGATATTCGATCTCGCTGCTGCTGGCGGTGCTCTATCGCCAGCTTATTTCCCGCCGTCCGCTTGTCACATGGGGCGTTACTGCACTGGTTCTGCCGCTGGCCGTTGGCCTCCATGCCTTCAGCGATGCCTGGGTGATCGGACTTTACCGGCCGGACAGCGAAGCCAATTTCACTCAGTTGTTCCTCGGCGTGTTCTATCTCGACGCAACTTTACTGGGCTCGTGGTCGGCACTCTATTATGCGATCAACTTTTTCCTTCAGGTCGAAGAGCAGAACGACCAGCTGATCCGTTTGGAAAACCAGGCGACCAGCGCGCAGCTGGCGATGCTGCGATATCAGCTCAATCCGCATTTCCTGTTCAACACACTCAATTCGATATCGACCCTGGTGCTGCTCAAGCAGACCGAGCCTGCCAATGCCATGCTCAGCCGGCTTTCCTCGTTCCTGCGCTATTCGCTGTCTAACGAACCGACCGGCCGGGTGACCGTGGCCGAGGAAGTCGAGACGCTGAAACTCTATCTGGGCATCGAACGGATGCGCTTCGAAGAGCGGCTGCGTACCACTTTCGCCATTGATCCGGTGAGCGAAGCCGGGTTGATGCCATCGCTGCTGCTGCAGCCGCTTGTCGAAAATTCAATCAAATATGCTGTCACCCCTCAGGAATCCGGCGCGGAAATCACCATCGGGACGCAACTCGTCGGACCAAATCTTCGCATCACCGTCTCTGACACCGGTCCCGGATTGCAAAGCGAGGCAACCAACAACAGAATGTCAGGCGTGAGTTTCGATGGCGGAGATCCGGTTTCAACAGGTGTAGGTCTGACAAACACGCGCGATCGCCTCGTGCAAGCCTATGGTGATAAGCACCGCTTCGAAATTATCGAGTCTTCCGACGGTGGCTTTGCCGTGCAAATCGAAATCCCCTTCGAACGGCGTGAAAATGCCCTACAAGCGGAACCACCACGACAGCTCGCCACATCGGTGGGTTGAACCTTCAGGCATCATTACCCAAATGACTTGCCAAGGCAGGACCAATTCATGACCATTCGCACCATCCTAGTTGACGATGAAAAGCTCGCTATCCAAGGCCTGGAATTGCGTTTGGCGAAACATCCCGAGGTCGAGATCATCGACACCTGCACCAATGGCCGCGAGGCGATCCGCAAGATCAAGACCGAAAAGCCCGACCTCGTTTTCCTCGACATCCAGATGCCCGGCTTCGACGGCTTTTCAGTAGTGAAGGGCGTGATGGAAATTGAACCGCCGCTGTTCGTCTTCGTCACTGCCTATCAGGAACACGCCGTGCGCGCCTTCGAGGCCAATGCGGTCAACTATCTGATGAAGCCGGTCGACGAGGACAAGCTCGCCGACACGCTGGAACGGGTCAAGACCCGGCTGGCCGAAAAGCGCTCTGCCGAAGAAGCCGAAATGCTCAAGACTGTACTGGCCGAAGTCGCGCCGGATGCAATCGAAGGAATGGCCGATGAGCCCGAGACTGCAGCGAGCCGTTTTGAAAAGCTCATCAACATCAAAGACCGCGGCCAGATATTCCGCATTGATGTTGATTCCATCGAACATATCGAAGCTGCCGGCGACTATATGTGCATCCGCACCGCCGACAATTCGCTGATCCTGCGCGAAACCATGAAAGACTTGGAACGCCGGCTTGACCCGCGCGTGTTCCAGCGGGTCCACCGCTCGACTATCGTCAACCTGAACCAGGTCCGCGAAGTCAAGCCGCACACCAACGGCGAATGCTTCCTGGTGCTCGATTCCGGCGCACGGGTGAAAGTCAGCCGGTCCTACCGCGATGTCGTCGCGCGGTTTGTCCATTAGAGCTATTCCAGCCGCTTCATTCAGGCCTGGTTGGGCGCGACCTGCACTTTGAGGTGTTCATGCGGGCCGCGCATAGTCTCGATCATGTCCGGCAATTCATCTAACCCGATTGTTGTGCTCACCATCTCCTCGGGCCGCACTTTGCCCGCGTCAAACGCGCGGATAGTTTCGGTGAAATCCTCGATGGAATAGGCCAGCGGGAAATGCAGCGAGACTTCCTTGAAGGTGCTCACTGCTGGCACGATGGATTCAGGCATCGAACACATGCCCATTGACAGCACAGCGCCGCCCATCCGCACCTTCTCGATCGCCATGGTGATCATGCCCGGCTTGCCGACGCATTCTGCAACGATGTCCGGAAGGCCGCCGAGTACGCGGGTTGCGGCTTCGGGATCGGGATCATCCAGCCGCACTGCCGCGTCCGCGCCCATGGCCAGCGCAATGTCATCCCGCCGTGCCGAGCGCGAAGCTACGACGATCCGCCCGGCCCCCTGCAGCCGCGCCCAGTAGATGATTCCCAAGGCTATGTTCCCCGCGCCCAGCACCAGCACCCGGTCGCCGCGCTGCATCTGACCGATGCGCAGCGCACGCCGACCGCATGCCATTGGTTCGACTAGTGCGCCTTCGACGAGGCTGACTGACTCCGGCAACATGAAACCGGCCCGCTCCGGCAAAACCATCCGCTCGCCGAAACCGCCGAACAGATTGCGGCCATTGGTGCAGAACAAAGGCCGGCCCTGACGGCACATCTCGCATTGCCCACAAGGTCCCGAAGGCAGGACGGCTAGCTTGTCGCCGACCTTGAACTTCCTCGCCGAGCGGCCTCGCTCGATCACTTCGCCGGCAAATTCGTGGCCCAGCGCCTTACCATGCTGATAGTCGAACGGCGATCCGGAGGTCATCGAAATGTCGCTGCCGCAGATGCCGCAACGCGCGATGGCGATGCGCACGTCGTTATCGCCGAGTTCGCCTTCAGGCGCTTCTTCAATGGCGATCTGGCCTGGACCGTGAAAGACAGCGACCTGCATGACCGGCTCGGTTAATCCGCCGCGAATGTTGCTGCGGTAATGTAGGCATCGAGATCGCGCTCGCAGGCAGCACGCGTGGTCGCAGCACCCGCCGTCACATCAGCATACCAGTCCGCCGTCCGCGCAACAGTCTCGGCAAAATCCCAGACTGGTCGCCAGCCAAGCCGCGACACAGCCTTGTCGATAGACAGCCGCAACAGCCCTGCTTCATGTGGCGCTGCCGGATCGCTGACGTCTTTCCAGCCTTCGCGGCCCCAGCGCGCCAGCAGTGCCCCGGCGAGATCACCGACATTGCGGACATCTGTCGGCAATGGGCCAAAGTTCCAGGCGTCGGCATAGGCCTCTCCGCCCGGCGCTGCGAGCCTGGAGCCCAGAAGCAGATAGCCTCCGAGCGGTTCCAGCGCATGCTGCCACGGACGCAGCGACTTGGGATTGCGCAGTTCCGCCTGCATATTGCGCGGCAATGCGCGGACGAGATCGGGCACCAAGCGGTTTCCAGACCAGTCGCCTCCGCCAACGACATTGCCGGCCCGCGCGCTGGCCAGCCGCACGCCGTGCTGCTCAGCGGGGTCGGGCATGAAAAAGCTGTTGCGCCACGAAGCAACCGCAATCTCCATCGCCGCCTTGCTGGCGCTGTAGGGATCGTGCCCCCCGAGCGGATCGTTTTCGCGGTAGCCGTGTTCCCATTCACGGTTGAGATAGACCTTGTCGGTCGTCACCATCACCACGACGGCGCGGGTTCGGGTCCGCCGGATCGCTTCCATCAGGTTGATCGAGCCAGTGACATTAATCGCGAAGGTTTCGGCAGGCGCGGCATAGCTATCGAGCACCAACGGCTGCGCGGCGAGATGGAAGATGAACTGAGGCGCAGCGTCAGCAAGCGCCTTTTCCAGAGCCGCCGGATCGCGCACGTCGCCTTCGATATGCCGCATGCCGCCGGCGATTCCGGCTGAATCGAACAGGCTGGGATCAGTAACCGGCGGCAGGGCATAGCCGGTCACTTCGGCACCAAGTCGCTGCAACCACAGGCTCAACCACGAGCCCTTGAAACCGGTATGGCCAGTGACGAATACGCGCTTGCCGGCATAGGCATTTCCGAACATCAACACATTCCTCGCAATCTCTGCGAGCTGTGGCCCCGGTGGCCATGCTGGCCAATGTCAGCGGCCAAGTTTTCCACCGTCTGCCAGAGCTGACGACTTCGTATAGCTATCTTCGCCCGCGACAAAGCGGCGATAGACATCCGCTATGCCCTTCTCAAGATCGATGCGCGGTTTCCAGCCCATGGCCGCAAGCCGCGATCCATCCATCAGCTTGCGCATGGTGCCATCGGGCTGCGCGCGGTCGTGTTCGATGGCGACTTCGAAGTCGACAATGCGGGTAACCAGCCGGGTAAGATCGGCAACCGAAATCTCTGCTCCCGAACCAACGTTGATATGGTTTTCCTGCGAATAGTTGCGGAGGAGGAAAATGCAGGCGTCGGCGAGATCGTCGACATGCAGGAATTCTCGCAATGGTGCGCCGCTGCCCCAGATTGTCAGCGACGCAGCCCCGGCCAATTTCGCCTCATGCGCCTTGCGGATCAGCGCGGGCAGGACGTGGCTGGTGGCGACATCATAATTATCGCCTGGGCCATAGAGATTGGTCGGCATGGCACTGATGAAGTCGCAACCATATTGCCGACGATAGGCCTGGCAGAGCCTTATCCCGGCTATCTTGGCAATGGCATACCATTCGTTGGTCGGCTCAAGCGGACCAGTCAGCAGCGCATCCTCGGTAATCGGCTGACGCGCCTCTTTCGGATAAATGCAAGAGGAGCCGAGAAACAGCAGCTTGGCCACGCCGCCCAGCCGCGCCGCCTCGATCAGATTGGCCTCGATCATCACGTTGTCGTAAAGAAATTCAGCGGGATAAGCCGAATTGGCCCCAATCCCGCCAACTTTGGCGGCAGCAATTACGACCACTTCGGGCTTCTCAGCGGCAAACCAATCGCGCACCGCCATCTGCTCGCGCAAATCGAGCGCGCGCGGCGCGGTCAGGACTTCGCATTTCTCACTGGCCAGACGCCGGACAATCGCCGAGCCCACCATGCCGCGATGACCCGCGACATAGACTCGCCGACCTTCCAGCGAAAATGTCCCGCTCATCAGCCGATCCGGGCCAGGGCCGCGTCACGCATAATAACCATGTCCGCGGCCACCATTTCGCGCGCCAGCTCGCGCGCCGAAACCTCATGCTTCCACCCCAGCTCGCGCATCGCCTTTGAAGGATCACCGATCAACAGGTCGACTTCGGTCGGACGGAAATAGCGCGGATCAATCTCGACTAGGCATTTGCCGGTCGTAGCGCAAAAACCTTTCTCATCCGCCCCGTCGCCGCGAAATTCGAGCGCGATACCCGCATCCTCGAAAGCCCAACCGCAAAAATCGCGCACTGTCGTAGTCTGGCCAGTCGCCAGGACATAATCACCAGGCCGATCCTGCTGCAGCATCAACCACATGCCCCGGACATATTCGCCAGCATGGCCCCAATCGCGCTGCGCTGCGAGATTGCCGAGATAGAGCTTGTCCTGCCGGCCCAGCGCAATCGCAGCGGCGGCGCGGGTGATCTTGCGGGTGACGAAGGTTTCGCCGCGAATCGGGCTTTCGTGGTTGAACAGGATGCCGTTGGATGCATGCAGGCCATAGGCCTCGCGATAATTCACCGTGATCCAGTAGCCATAGAGCTTGGCGACGCCATAGGGCGATCGCGGATAGAACGGCGTGGTCTCGCTCTGCGGCACCTCCTGCACCAAGCCATAGAGCTCGCTGGTCGAGGCCTGATAGAAGCGCGATTTCTTCTCCAGGCCAAGGATGCGGATCGCCTCAAGCAGCCGCAAGGTGCCGATGCCATCGGCGTTGGCAGTATACTCAGGCGTTTCAAAACTGACCTGGACATGGCTCTGCGCCGCCAAATTGTAGATTTCGTCGGGCTGCGATTCCTGGACGATGCGGATCAGGTTGGTCGCGTCGGTGAGATCGCCGTAATGCAGGATCAGCCGCTGGTGCTCGACATGCGGGTCCTCGTAGATATCCTCGATCCGCGCCGTGTTGAACGAACTGGAGCGACGCTTGATGCCGTGGACAGTGTAGCCCTTCTCAAGCAGCAGCCGCGCCAGATAAGCACCGTCCTGCCCTGTGATGCCGGTAACCAGAGCGACTTTTCCCGAGCCTTGAGCCATGCGCAGCGGCTAGTTCCGCTTCGGCACTGAGAACGAACCCGAGACGCGCCCACCGCTACTGGAACTGGTGCCGCCAAGTGCCGAGGATGAGCCGCCTGCCCGGCCATCGACGCTCGAGACACCGCTCGCCAGATCGATCACCAGACGGCCGCCATTCAGATTGTCGCCGCCGCGATTGAGCGAGACCCCGCCTGCAAGCGTAATGATCCGACGGTTGAAATCGTAGATCCCGACTGCTCCGCGTGCGGTTTCGTTGCCGCGCGTCACGACCACTCCGCCGGTCGCATCAAGCCGCTGGATCTTGAGCGCGCCCGCATCGGTATAGGCCACCGTAGTGCGGCCCGCGCGCAGGCGCAGATCGCCCTGGCTGATATCGACATTGCCCGAGAGCACCACGCGCTGCTGTTTATCCTGCAACTCGATCCGGTCGGCCGCATAGTTGACCGGAGCATCGCTGTTGAAGCCGGAGATGCCCTGGGCATTTGCCACTGCCAGGGCGACGAGCGCGGTGCCAAACGCAAATCCGCCGATGCCCCAGCGAAGCGCCAGTGTACGGAGAGATGCTTGCGCCATTAAGGCATCCTGATCCTGCCCGGCACCATGTGCAGCCGGGCATTGCCTTCGAGCGCCACCGAGCGCTCAACCAGATCAGCCCTTATCGCGCCCGCCGAGAAAGTGCCAGACGGAACCTCCCCGGAAATGCCGCCCGAGCCGTTGATCCGGCGGTTCTTGAGGTCGATGGTGACGCCGCGCGCGCTCATCCGATAGCCGTCGGCAGTGGCGAAAGTCACTGGTCCCGAGACCTGAACTGCATCGTGGTCAAAATCGAAGGCTGCCTCAGGTGCAGAGAGCTTCGCGGGGCCTTCAGCCATATCGAGGGTGGCGGCGAGATTGGTCATGTGCACGATTGGATCGCTGGCCGAGACCTGCAAGGCACTGGCGGCATTGACCATGAAGCTGCGGCCCTTGCTGTCGCGGCCACGGTACATGGCATTGGCGACGCGAATCCGCTCGGGTGCGATGGCGACCTTGTTGCGATCCAGCAGGAAGCTGATTTCACCGCGCGGGCTGAGCGGCGCCAGGATCATCACGGCGGCGACCAAGCCGATCCCGGCGGGCAGTACCCGGGCGAGCACGCGGATCAGTGCGTCATGGAATCCATCGGGCGCAGCATAAGCCCGCCGACGGCCACGCATCATGTCGGCCGCCTTGGTCATCGCGGGTCAGGCAGACTCATGACTGAAAATATCGTGGTCGGGCCAGCCAGCCAGATCGAGCCGGGCCCGGTATGGAAGAAAATCGAAACAAGCCTGTGCCACGTCGGTCCGGCCTTCGCGGGCCAATCGTTCGGCGAGAATGGTCTGCATCTCATGCAAATAACGCACATCGGAGGCCGCATATTCGAGCTGCGGATCGGAAAGCTCCGGCGCGCCCCAGTCGCTCGATTGCTGCTGCTTGGAGACTTCCTTGCCAAGCAGTTCGCGCACCAGATCCTTGAGACCATGGCGGTCGGTATAGGTGCGCACCAATTTGCTGGCGATCTTGGTGCAGAACACCGGCGCTGCGATCACGCCGAGATAGTGTTCTATCGCGGCAAGATCGAAACGGGCAAAATGATAGAGCTTGACCCGCGCCGGATCGGCCAGAACCGCCTTCAGGTTCGGCGCGTCGAACGAACTGCCGGGGCCAAACCGCACGAGGTGCTCGTCGCCCTTCCCGTCCGAAATCTGGACCAGGCACAGCCGGTCGCGGGGGGTAACAAGACCCATGGTCTCGGTATCGACCGCAACCGGGCCAGGTGCGAGAACGCCGGCGGGGAGATCGTCTTCGTGGAGGTGGACAGCCATGGAAAGGGTGCTTAGGCCGATCCGCGTTGCGTGGGAAGACCTGCCATGAGGAACCTGTTGTAATGGCAGAAATCGACGCAGTCCCGGAAAGCTGGCGCGCGGTTCTTGAACCCGTCCTCGCGACGACCGAAGCGCGCAGACTTGGCGGATTTCTAAAATCCGAAGAGGCCTCCGGCAAGCTGATTTATCCGCCGCGCGGAACAAGGTTGTCGGCGCTTGGGCTAACTCCGCTGGACAAGGTCAAGGCCGTGATTCTCGGGCAGGACCCTTACCACGGCGCGGGGCAGGCGCATGGACTGTGTTTCTCGGTCGCGCCGGGCGTGAAAGTGCCGCCAAGCCTCGTCAATATCTACAAGGAAATGCAGAGCGACCTCGGCTTCGAACCACCCCGCCATGGCAATCTGGAGAGCTGGGCGCGTCAGGGCGTGTTGCTGCTCAACAATGCGCTGACTGTTGAGGCGGGCAAGCCCGGGTCGCACCAGAGCCTGGGCTGGGAGGCAATAACCGATGCAGCGGTCGCGGCGGTTGCAGCCAAAGCTGAGCTCTGCGTATTCCTGCTGTGGGGCAGCCATGCCAAGGCCAAGGCTGCGCGCATTCCCGACCTGGGCCATGGGCCTCATTTGGTCCTGACTGCGCCCCACCCCAGCCCCTTTTCCGCACATACCGGGTTTCTTGGCTGCCGCCACTTCAGCAAGGCCAATGCGTTTCTGGATGCGAATGGGCGCGGGGCTGTTAATTGGCAGCTATGATATTAAAACTCGGGAGAGGAGAGCCAGCATGACCATCGAACAGGAACTCGCCGCGCTGCGCGCGACGGTGCAGGAGATCAAGGGCCGGCAGGATATCCGTGACTGCATCGTCCGCGAAAGCCGGGCGCGCGACCGTCAGGATATTGCCGCGATCGAGGCCTGCTGGTGGGAAGACGGCATTGACGAACACGGCGCGGTGATCACTTCAGTTCCCGACTATGCCCGGCGCGCCAACTTGGGCCATTCAATGAATTTCAACATGACCAGCCATAATATCACCAACCACATTTGCGATCTGGATGGCGATACCGCGCATTGCGAAAGCTACGTGGTTGGCGGACTGTCCTGGCTCGACAACAAGACCACGACCATTGCGATGGGCCGCTATCTCGACCGACTGCAGCGACGTAATGGCCAATGGCGCATGCTGATCCGCAAGTGCACCATCGAAATGACCGCCAATTGCGATGCTAGCTGGGCCTTCTCGGATAACGTCAAAGGCTTCCTCAAGGCTCGCTGGGACGGCAAGGATCCCTGTTACGATCGCCCCTACGAGGCGAACAACGAAGGCTTGCGCTGGTAGGTTCGCTCAGGCCGCCAGTTCGAAGTCCACCGGCAGCCCGCGGATAACCCCCGGTGCCGGAGAATGCTCTCCTCAGGGCGCTTGGGCCTCTTGCAGCAGGATTGCCATAGAATGGTACGGGCGCAAAGCCCGTCAGGTCATGCCTTTGCCGTCTGTGGCGCGTACTGGAATGCCCTCCGGATCGAAGTCATCGAGACAGCGGGCATTCACCCCGAAATGGGACGGCGTCACCCGCTTGCGGTGAAAAGGATAAATTCCGCAGATCTTGCAGAAAAAGTGGCGGGCGGTGTGCGTGTGGAACTGGTATTCGGTGAGACACTCTGCTCCGGCGAGCAGCTCGAAGCTGCTTTCGTGGACCTTGACCATCAGCGCATTCTTGCGGGTGCAGATGGAGCAATCGCACGTCGTGAGTTCTGGAAAGTCGGTCGTTATGGCAAACCGCACTGCGCCGCAATGGCAGGACCCGATGTAACGGCCTATTTGGCGAGTTTGGAGGCGGGTCATGCAACTCAGAAAGGTTTGAGCCTGATCTTTTTATCAATCTTTGCGGCAGCCTTTTCCGCCTTCTTACGCCGGTTGAACACCTTGTGAAGGTAACGTTGATCCTTGTCGCTCAGCACCTTTTCGGCCTCGACAAACTGTTCGGTTTCTTCTTCGAGAATGTGGTCGAGATATTCTGCCTTGAGCGTTGCGAACCGCTTTAGCCAACCGGTACTTTCGCAGTTGCGCGCCGCCATGTCGGCGAACAATTTGTCGAGCTTGTGGTGGTCGCCGACAGCATGGCGCGCGAATTCAGTGGTTTCCGGCACGCGCATCACAGTGGACCAGAGCGCCTGCTCCTCAGCAGCAGCATGGCCGTGAACATCGCGGGTCAGCTCATCGAACAACTTTTTGCGCGCAGGGTCTTTGGGATCGGTTGCCTCGATCATGGCAATCAACCCGCGATGTTTGTCATGATCTTCCACCAGTCGGCCGAATATTGCGGGGTTGCCGCGAAACTTGGTCTTGGGGGTTGAGCCAATCCTGACCGGAACGTCGGGGGCGACAGCTTTGGCCTCGTCTATCGACGCAGCCTTGGCGGCTTTCTGCACCGTATAAGAAGCAGCCTTAATGGCAGACTTGGCTGGACCAGGCATGGCCACTCCCTATAAATAAGCGTCCCGGTGGCGGGAGCAATGGCATAGTCTAGCAGAGCAAAATCCGAGTACAACAAACGTCACCGAGGTAACTCGCTAACCCCCATTAGCGCCTCATCGACCGCGCGCGCGGCTTGCCGCCCCTCGCGGATCGCCCAGACTACGAGGCTTTGCCCGCGCCGCATGTCGCCGCAGGCGAAAATCTGCGGGTCGCTGGTGCGGTAGTCGCTGACGTTGGCCGCGACATTGCCGCGTCCATCCAGCTCCACACCGGCCTGATCGAGCAGACCCTGCTTGCGCGGACCGACGAAGCCCATGGCGAGCAGGATAAGATCGGCCTTGAGCGTGAACTCGCTGCCGGGAATTTCCTGCATCTGGCCGCCTTGCCATTCGACGCGGATGCATTCGAGTCCGGACACGTCGTTCTCGCCGACCACGCGCTTGGTCAGGATCGCCCAGTCGCGGTCGACGCCTTCTTCGTGGCTTGAGGAGGTGCGCAGCTTGAGCGGCCAGTCGGGCCAGGTCAGCGCCTTGTCTTCCTTTTCAGGCGGCTTGGGCATGATTTCGATCTGGGTGACCGAAGCAGCGCCCTGGCGGTTCGAGGTGCCAACGCAGTCCGAGCCGGTGTCGCCGCCGCCGATAACGATGACGTGCTTGCCGGTGGCGGTCAGCGAACCGCGCGGCGCAGCGCGCAGCTCATCGTCGCCGGCATTGCGCTTGTTCTGCTGGGTGAGGAATTCCATCGCGAGGCGCACACCGGGCAACTCTGCACCGGGGATTTCCAGCTTGCGCGGCTCTTCCGCCCCGCCGGACAGCACGACTATATCGAAATTTTGCTTGAGTGAAGCGACCGACACCGTCACGCCGACTTCGGTCGATGTGCGCAGTTGCACGCCCTCGGCCTCCATCTGCACCAGCCGCCGGTTGATGTGATGCTTCTCCATCTTGAAATCGGGGATGCCATAGCGAAGCAGGCCGCCGCAACGATCGTTCTTCTCGAACAGCGTGACGCTGTGACCGGCACGGGCCAGTTGCTGGGCGCAGGCGAGGCCTGCCGGGCCGGAGCCGACCACGGCAACTGTCTTGCCGGTGCGGCGCGCGGGCACCTGCGGCGTGATCCAGCCTTGTTCCCAGCCCTTGTCGACGATCGCGCATTCGATCGACTTGATCGTTACTGCCTGGTCGTCGATGTTGAGCGTGCAGGCCGCTTCGCAAGGCGCGGGGCAGATGCGGCCGGTGAACTCCGGGAAATTGTTGGTCGAATGCAGGACTTCGAGCGCGTTTTTCCAATCGTCATTGTAGATCAGATCGTTGAAGTCCGGGATCATGTTGTTCACCGGGCAACCGTTGTGGCAATAGGGAATGCCGCAATTCATGCAGCGCGAGGCCTGCCCGCGCAGCTCGCCTTGCGGCTGCGGAATGATGAATTCCTTGTAATTCCTCAGCCGCTGCTTGGGATCGGCGTAGGTGCGATCCTTGCGATCCAGCTCGAGGAAGCCGGTTTCCTTGCCCATGTTCGTGAGACCCCGTTCTATTCGGCGGCGACCGAAGCAGCTTCCAGCCGTTCAGTCTCCATTTGCTTCAGTGCGCGCGCATAGTCGCGCGGCATGACCTTGACGAATTTGGGCAATGCATCGGCCCAATCGTCGAGCAGCTCGCGGGCGCGGGCGCTGCCAGTGTGAAGGTGGTGGCGTTCAAGCAGGACGCGCAGACGCTCTGCGTCGTGGCGCAGCATATCGCCCATGCCGCTGTCGTTGACGCCATTGGTGCGCTGCTGCGGACGTCCGGCGCCGTCTTCTTCGTCACGCAGCGGGGAAATCTGCTCGAGATCGACCATCGACGGGTTGCACAACTGGGCAAACTCGCCGCGCTCGTCATAGACATAGGCGACGCCTCCCGACATGCCCGCCGCGAAATTGCGCCCGGTGCGTCCGAGAACCGCGACGACGCCGCCAGTCATGTATTCGCAGCCATGATCGCCAGTGCCCTCGACTACCGCCACCGCACCCGAATTACGTACCGCGAAACGCTCGCCGGCGACGCCATTGAAGAATGCCTCGCCCGCAATCGCGCCATAGAGCACAGTGTTGCCGACGATGATGTTGTTCGCCGGATCGCGGGCGACGTGCCTAGGTTGGCGCACGATCACTCGGCCCCCCGACAGACCCTTGCCGACATAGTCGTTGGCATCGCCGGTCAGATCAAGCGTGACTCCATGCGCAAGGAACGCGCCGAAGCTTTGCCCGGCGACGCCAGTGAGCGTGATGTGGATGATGTTGTCTGGCAGCCCGGCATGGCCGAAGCGGCGGGCGACTTCGCCCGACAGCATCGCGCCGACCGTGCGGTTGACATTCTTCACCTTACGCTCAAGCCGAACCGGCCGGCGATGATCCAGCGCATCGGCGCAGGCCGCGATCAGCTCGACATCCAGCGCTCTGGCGAGGCCGTGGCTCTGGGTCTCGCTCCAGCCCAGCGACGGGCCATCGCCCAGCGGTGCCTGGTAAAGCAGCTTCGTCAGATCGATGCCCTGCGCCTTCCAGTGCGACACTGCCATGCGAGAATCGAGCCGGTCGACCCGGCCGGTCATCTCGGCAAGAGTACGGAAACCCATCGCCGCCATGATCGCGCGCAGTTCCTCGGCGACAAAGAAGAAGTAGTTGATGACGTGTTCGGGCTGGCCAGTGAAGCGCGCGCGCAGCACCGGGTCTTGCGTTGCGACGCCGACCGGGCAGGTGTTGAGATGGCACTTGCGCATCATGATGCAGCCCGCCGCGATCAAGGGTGCGGTGGCGAAGCCAAATTCGTCGGCGCCAAGCAAGGCTGCAATCGCAACGTCGCGCCCCGTGCGCAGCCCGCCATCGGCCTGCACTGCGATGCGGCTGCGCAGGTTGTTGAGCAGCAAGGTCTGCTGGGTTTCGGCAAGGCCGATCTCCCATGGGGATCCGGCGTGCGTCAGCGAAGTCAGCGGTGAAGCGCCCGTGCCACCTTCATAGCCCGAAATCGTTACGTGATCGGCGCGCGCCTTGGAAACTCCTGCAGCGACTGTGCCGACCCCGACTTCGGAGACCAGCTTGACCGAAATCCGCGCATAGGGATTTACGTTCTTGAGATCATGAATAAGCTGCGCAAGGTCTTCGATCGAATAGATATCGTGGTGCGGCGGCGGCGAGATCAGACCGACACCGGGCGTCGAATGACGCACCTTGCCGATCACCTTATCGACCTTGTGGCCGGGCAGTTGGCCACCCTCGCCGGGCTTGGCACCCTGCGCCATCTTGATCTGGATATCGTCGCTGTTGACCAGATATTCCGCAGTCACGCCGAACCGGCCCGAGGCAACCTGCTTGATCGCCGAGCGCATTGAATCGCCGTTAGCCATTGGCACGAAGCGGTCAGCTTCCTCACCGCCCTCGCCAGTGTTCGATTTGCCGCCGATGCGGTTCATCGCCATGGCGAGTGTCGTATGCGCCTCGCGGCTGATCGAGCCGAAGCTCATCGCCCCGGTGGCAAACTTCTTGACGATCTCGCTGGCCGGTTCGACTTCGGATACATCCAGCGGTGTATCTGCCGGGCGCAAGTCCATCAGCCCGCGAATGGTCAGCATCCGCGCCGACTGATCGTTGATCGTCGCCGCGAACTTCTTGTATTCCTCGGGAAGATTGCCGCGCACGGCGTGCTGCAAACTGGCGATGTTGCTTGCAGTCCAGGCATGTTCCTCACCGCGCAGGCGAAGACCATACATTCCGCCGACATCGAGCATATTGCGGTAAATGGGGTTATCGCCATATGCCGAAGCGTGGCGGCGCACGCTTTCCTCGGCGATCTGGGCCAGGCCAACACCTTCGATCGACGTGGCTGTGCCAGTGAAATAGGCATTGACGAACTGGCTGGACAGGCCGACCGCATCGAAAATCTGCGCGCCGCAATAGGACTGGTAGGTCGAGATGCCCATCTTGGACATGACCTTGAGAATGCCCTTACCAACTGCCTTGATGTAGCTCTTCTGGACGTCCTTGGCGCTGAGTTCCCATCCCTTGCGCAGCCGCAAGTCTTCGACAGTTTCAAACGCCAGATAGGGATTGATCGCTTCCGCGCCATAGCCCGCGAGCACGCAGAAGTGGTGGACTTCGCGCGCCTCACCGGTCTCGACGACCAGTCCGGTCTGCATGCGCAGGCCCTGCCTTACCAGCTGGTGATGCACTGCCGAGGTCGCCAGCAGCGCCGGCATCGGAATGCGATCCGGTCCCTGGTTCCGGTCAGACAGGATCAGGATGTTCTTGTCTGCCAACACTGCCTCGGTGGCGGCCAGCATCATGTCCTTGAGCGCGCGCTCAAGCCCTTCGGCGCCGGAACTGGTATCCCAGGTTATGTCGATGGTCTGGGTGCGGAAGGCTCCGTCAAGCGCAGATTCAACCGAACGGATCTTGGCCAGCTCTTCATTGGTCAGGATCGGCTGATCGACCTCGAGCCGCTTGTGGCTGCCGGCATCGTGGCCAAGCAGGTTGGGGCGCGGGCCGATCATCGAAACGAGGCTCATCACCAGTTCTTCGCGGATCGGATCGATCGGCGGGTTGGTGACTTGCGCGAAGTTCTGCTTGAAATAGTCGTAGAGCAGCCGTGAACGGTTAGAGAGCACGGCAATCGGCGTATCAGTGCCCATCGAACCGAGCGGCTCGTCAGGCACTTGCGCCATCGGCTCGAGAAATTTGGAAATGTCTTCCTGGGTATAGCCAAATGCCTGCTGGCGATCGAGCAACGAGGTGGTTTCCTTCACCGGTTGCGCCGACTCCGGCTCGACCACTTCGAGGTCCTTGAGCTTATACTGAGCCGACTCGAGCCACTCCTCATAGGGCTCTGCCGAAGCGAGCTGAGCTTTCAACTCCTCGTCCTCGATGATCCGGCCTTGCTCGAAATCGATCAACAGCATGCGGCCCGGCTGGAGCCGCCACTTGCGCACGATATTGTCTTCCTTGATCGGCAGGACACCGCTTTCCGAAGCCATTACCACCAGATCGTCATCAGTGACGAGGAAGCGGGCTGGACGCAGGCCATTGCGATCGAGCGTCGCGCCGATCTGGCGGCCATCGGTGAAAGCTACGGCGGCCGGGCCGTCCCATGGCTCCATCAGCGCGGCGTGGTATTCGTAAAACGCGCGGCGCTTGGCATCCATCAGTGGATTGCCGGCCCACGCTTCCGGGATCAGCATCATCACTGCATGGGCGAGGCTGTAACCACCCGCAAGCAACAGCTCGAGCGCGTTGTCGAGACAGGCAGTATCGGACTGGCCGTGCGGGATAATCGGCCACAGCTTGTCCAGATCGGAGCCCAGCAGTTCGCTTTCCATCGTCCGGCGGCGCGCGGCCATCCAGTTGACGTTGCCGCGCACAGTGTTGATCTCGCCGTTGTGTGCGATGAAGCGATACGGGTGCGCCAACTTCCAGCTCGGGAAAGTGTTGGTCGAGAAGCGCTGGTGAACCAGGCCCAGCGCCGAAATGCACGCGGGATCGCGCAGATCGTCGTAGAAACTGCCCACCTGTGTTGCCAGCAACAGCCCCTTGTAGACCACCGTGCGGCTCGAAAAGCTCGGCATATAGAGCTCGGTGATGCCGGGCATGTTGTGCTTGACAGCCAACGCTGCGAGCGGATTCTGGGTTTGCTTGCGGATCGCCAGCAACTTGCGCTCGAAGGCGTCCTGATTCTCGCAGCTTTCGCCACGTGCGACAAAGCACTGACGGATCACCGGCATCTGCGCGATCACTGCCTTGCCGAGCCCGTCAAGCGTCACCGGCACATCGCGCCAGCCGATCAGAATTTGACCTTCCTTGGCGATAAAGCGTTCGAATTCAGCGACGACGAAATCGCGCGAACGTTCGTCCTGCGGCAGGAAGCACATGGCCACGCCATAGTTGCCGGGCTGCGGCAGGTTCAGGCCATGCGCATCAGCCCATTGGCGGAACAGCGCATCAGGCGTCTGGATGAGGATTCCGGCACCATCGCCGAGCAGCGGATCGGCACCAACCGCGCCGCGATGATCGAGGTTCTTGAGAATTTCCAGCGCCTGGGTCACGATGGCGTGGCTTTTGGCGCCCTTGATATGGGCGACAAAGCCCACACCGCAGGAATCATGCTCATTGCGCGAATCGTAGAGGCCCTGAGGCTTCGGAAATCCCATCGATACTTCACCCTGCCGATACCGGCCCACTGCTGGGTTTGCAGCGGAGCGGTCCAAAAACATGCACCAATTACGCGACTCACCTCACCGCGTTTGCAGTGAAATTTGCACGAGGAAATGCCATGGCGGCAGGAACAGATTTTTGCAACTGCGAACAACGGGTGCGCGGCGCACGCGTCACTATGGAGCTTGCGCAAGATTGCCCGGATTCGCGACGGATTCGGGACTGCCTTTCGTGAATCGTTGGCGTCAGGCTGCCCCGCTCATACGCTGCAGAGTCGCAAGGGCGCTGCGCAACGCGCGCTCGGCTTCCGCGGGGTCCTGCACTGCGGCCTTGCCCGGCGTAGCCCCGGCTGGCACATCAAAGCGGCGCAAGTCGGGAGCAGCTGCCTGCGGCAATTCCGCCGGACTTTGCGGCGTTGCAGCGGTTGGCTCAGCAGATGGGTCGGAGTCGGATGGGCGGGCAAAGCGGGTGCCGGGCCGGGTCGCCTGTCCCGGAAAAATGACCACAGGCTCGACATGGGCCTGGTCGCTTGTGGGCTCTTCGATCCGGACAAAGGTCTGGCGCAGCGGCGCTGTCCGAGAGAGCGCCAGCAACGAGCTGTAGCCGTCTTCACTGACGTCAGCTTCGGCTTCGGGCTCAGCTGGGGTCTCGAAGGGGTTCTGCACAACCGACGTGGCTTGCGGCCGGGCATCGACGGCCTGGACTATGTCAACAGGTGCGTCGGCTGGACGCGGCCTCGCAATCGAGCGCGGCGGCACATAATCCGGCAGATCATAATGCTCTTCGTGATTGCCAAATTCGATTGGCCGCATTGCCACCGGCAAGGCCAGAGGCGCGCACGTTGCAGCGACAGGGGCATCTTCTGTTTCCGAACTGTCCGAAGGACTTTCAGCGAACAGCGGCTGTGCGGTGACCATTGTTTCGGGCACCGTGATTGCCTCTGATGCCTCTGCCTCAGAAGCAACGACCGGCTCGACAAAGGGGGCCATTCCGGCCAGAACTTCCGGGACCTGCGAAGGCTGCGGACCCACTGGCAAATCGAACGCCGCCGCCGTCGCCAGCAGACTTGCCGGGAACGCTCCGGTATGGCACCGTTGCTTGAGAGCCAGCGCAAAGCGCTCCACCAGTTCGACGGGTGACAGCTCGGCGAGCTCGGCCGTCGCGATACGCTCGGCGGCGTTGCCCTGGCGCAGCAAGGATGGCGGCGCTTCGGGTGTCGCGGCAGGCTTCATTGCTGGGGCCGCGTGAGCGTGGTTGGCGGAGATATCCGCTGAGCCGACGACCGGGCTGAACTGTGGCGCGCTGGCTGGACCTTCGAAGCGGCGCAGCTCAGGCACATCCGCTACAGCTGCTACTTCAGGTTTGGCTGGCATTTCAGCTGGGCCTGCAACATTATCCGAAACGAGGTCCGGCGCGGCCAGATCGCAACCTTGCAGGGCAAAGTCGGTTTGGTCCTGCGGCTGATCCTCGTCTGTGGGCGGTACGGGATCGAAACGGCTGGGCGCCGCTGAATCGGCTGTTTCAGTGACAAATTCCGCCGCGTCGTCGACCGGGTCCTTCGTTTCGAAAGACTCTGCATGGGAGAGCGGTGGCTCCGGCATCCATACTGCGGGTTTTTTCTCATTGGCGAATTTTGCGCGGAACGAGTCAGTATCGTCGCCATAAGATTCCATGACCGGCGCTGGCTGTTGAATGTCCACCAGTTCGATCTCGGCAGGCTCGACCAATTCGGACTCTACCACCGGGGCGGCGTGGACGGGTTCCTGAAATGCAGCCTGGAGCGCAGCGAAGCCGGTCAAGTCGAGTGGCGCTTCTTCGTGTGTCTCTTTCGCCAGGTCAGCTTCAAACGAGCCCGGCGTCGCCAGATCAAACTGTGTCACATCAAGGATCTGTGGATTGCCGCCCGGAAGCGGCATCTCGTCTTGGTGGGATCTCGTATAATTAACTTCGTCGGACGCCAGCGCCCGGCGGCGGACGGCATCGGCCTTGTCTGCTGCAACCTGCTGCTCGACCTGTTGCGCCTGAACTTCACGCACGAATTCCGCCTTCCGTGCCTCGTTGACGCTCGCTGCTGTCCTGCGGCGATTGCGGGAAACCGGCTTGGGACGGGCAATGCGCCGCGCGATAGCTGCACCGCCAGCAATTCCCATCATCGCCATGAACAGGGCAAGCAGGATTCTTGCCGTCATGCCGAGCGGCGGGGCGGCCATTGGCACGATAACATCGAGATGACTGGCAATTACCAGCGATTCAATCAGCGATGCCCGGACAGCAAGGCTGCCCAGCCCGAACAGCGCACCAAACCAGAGCGCGACGATTGCCGGAAACAGCGGATGGCTGCTGACGGGTGCCTTACTATTGGCCTTCGTGCTGTTTTGCGTACTCAAGATCGTAAACCCCGTTAGAAATTCCTGGCATTCCGACAGGCCATTGCCTTTACGCAAGGGCCGCAGAACGGCAGAAGTGTTCATCGGGTACAAGCTTTTGGTAAACGTCTTGATAACGCTGAACGTTGACCGCCCAGTCATGCCGTGTTTCTACGTATATTCGCGCTGTGGCGCGGCGGTCCTCCCAGGCTGAGCAGGCATCAAGCAGATCGGCGAGCGCCGCGGCACATGCAACTGGATCGTCGGGCGCGAACAGCGTGCCGGTGATACCGTCGGCAATCAGCTCACGGTGACCGCCGACGTCGGATGCCGCCACCAGCTTGCCTTGCGCCATGGCTTCGAGCGGCTTGAGCGGAGTCACCAGATCGGTCAGACGGCTGGCCTTGCGCGGATAGGCCATGATGTCGCACAGCGCATAATATCGCTCGACTTCACTGTGCTGAACCCGGCCCGCAAAATGGATTGCCGCGGCCGCGCTTGACGCGGCGGCCTGCTTGCGGAGCGCCTCCTCGCGCGGGCCGCCACCGACCAGCAACAGTCGCACATCGGGATGGGTATCAATCAGCAGCGGCATGGCAGCGATCAAATCGTCAAGTCCTTCGTAGTTGTAAAAGCTGCCAATGAAGCCGATTACCGGGCCATCCCCCAGACCAAGTTCGGCGGCAAAGGCGCCGTCGCGGGCGACCGGTTCGCCGAACAGGCTGAGGTCTACGCCATTGGGGGCAATCGCGATCCGCGAAGGATCGGTACCCCGCGCGACCAGATCGTCCTTGAGCCCCTGGCAAATAGTCACCACCTGATCGGCTCCAGCGACGACATGATTTTCAAGGTTGCGAGTTAACCAGTATTTGGGCGAGCCAGCCCGGCCATCCCCGTTGCCCACAGCCGCATCTTCCCAGAAGGCACGGATTTCGTAGACCAGCGGCAGGCCCAGCTTGCGGGCAGCACGGAGCGCCGCCGCTCCGCACAGCGCCGGGGAATGGGCGTGGAGCACATCGGGACGCCAACGATCGCAGAGTCGTTCGATCGCAGAGGAAAGCTGCCCGATCTCGCGCCACTCGCGGAGGCCCGCAGGTCCGCTGGCAGCGCCTGGCGTACGGTGGAACGTCAGCCCGTCGATAACTTCGGGATCACTGCCTTCGCCCGTTTGCCTGAGGCCGGTGATCCCTCTCACTTCGATGCCAGCATTGCGCTGTGCAGTGAGGATCGCGCGGGTGCGAAAAGTATAGCCGCTGTGCAGCGGCAGCGAGTGATCGAGGATGTGGAGCACACGGGTCATGGCGCATCCTCTATGCGAAAAACGCTTAACGGGGCGTCAACTGCGTTCTGTTAGGGCCACCGAATGATCGGCAATCGCGCAACTGAACCGAGCCAGTCTCACTCGGCCCTGACCGCATCGCGCATGGCCGGGCGCCGCGCCTTTTCAGGCGTCGCCAGCCAGGAAATTCGCCGTGCTTGATCTGGGGCTTGCCATATTTCTTGCCATATTCCTCGGGCTTGGCATCAGGCGGCCGTTCCTGTGGGTGCTGACCTATCTCTACGTCGATATTCTGTCGCCGCAGAAGATCTCATGGTCACTGCTGACTACCCTGCCAGTATCGCTGATCGTGTTTGTTGCGGCCTTTGCCGGCTGGCTGTTTGTCGATGACAAGAAAGGCGCAAATTTCGGTTTTCGCCAGGCACTGATGCTGATCCTCCTGATTTACTGCGGCATCACCACGATAGGTGCCGATTTCCCGGTTGAGGCTGCCTCGAAATGGGATTGGGTCTGGAAGGCGCTGTTTTTCGCCATATTCCTGCCGCTCGCGCTGCGCACACGCTTGCGGATCGAAGCCACGGCGTTGGTCATGGTGCTCTCGGCCGGCGCGATCATCATATGCGGCGGGATCAAGACCGCGCTCGGCGGCGGCGGCTACGGCATGCTCAAGTTCTTTGTGAACGACAACCTCGGCCTCTATGAAGGCAGCACACTTTCGACTGTAGCCATTGCGATCATCCCGCTGATCGTCTGGCTGGCAAAATATGGGACGATCTATCCCAAGGGAAAGCCCGTCACGCTGTTTGCCGCCGCGCTGGTTTTTGCCTGCCTGCTGATCCCGATCGGGACGCAGACCCGCACCGGGCTGGTGTGCATCGCATTGCTGGCTGTGATGTCGCTGCGCGGCGTCAAACGCCGGTTTCTCTACATTGCGACAGTTGGCCTGCTGGTCGTCATCGCGATCCCGCTGCTGCCCGACAGTTACACCAAGCGAATGAACACCATCGAGAACCATCAGTCCGATACGTCCGCCTCCACCCGGGTCGCCGTTTGGAAATGGACTGTGGCCTATGCCGGCGAGCACCCGTTCGGCGGTGGCTTCAATGCATTTCTCAGCAACAAGATCGTGATTGAGCGGCGGTCGGTCGAAAATTCCGGCAGTGTCGCGACTGTCGATGTCGACACGACGACCGACAAGGGCCGCGCCTATCATTCGGCCTATTTCGAAATGCTGGGCGAACAGGGCTGGCCGGGCCTGTTCATCTGGCTGCTGCTGCACGGCCTGGGCCTTATCCAGTTGGAAGGCGTCCAGCGGCGATTGCGGAAAAGTGACGATGCAAAGGATCTTTGCGATGCGTCGCTGGCGAGCGCGTTGCAGCAAGGACATATCATTTATCTAGTCGGTGCACTTTTTGTTGGAATTGCTTACCAGCCGTTTGTCTACATGCTTATCGGGCTGCAAATTGCGTTGGTTGAACAGGTCAAGCGTCGTCGCCGGCGGCCCCTCCTCAGGCCCGGCGAGTTGTTGAAGAAGGCGACTGCGGCGCGCGCGGATGCCCTCGCGAGCGGGCAAGCTCCGGCATGAGTTCTCCCGCCCAGCCCCTGCGCCATCTGGATGCGCTGACCGGCCTGCGCGGTATCGCGGCCTGGATGGTGGTTCTGTTCCACGTGCGGCTATCGCTCACCAGCCTGCTTCCCAGCTGGGTCGTCACAGCGCTTAGCAAGGGTTACTTGGCAGTCGATCTGTTCTTCATGCTCTCGGGCTTCGTGCTTTGGTACAATTACGCGGATCGCTTGCGCGGCGGCGGCAGAGCAGCAATCCTGGACTTCTTCTGGCGCCGTTTCGCGCGGATCTGGCCCCTGCACGGCTTCATCATGGCTATATTTGTGGTCTACGCGCTCGCCCTGGTTGCGCGCGGCAATGATACCAACCTGTTCCCCTTCGATATGCTGCCGCTGCACTTCCTGCTGGTACAGAATTGGGGCCTGACCACCCGGCTTACATGGAACCACCCGGCCTGGTCTATCAGCACGGAGCTTGCGGCCTATCTCGTCTTCCCGTTGTTTGTCGCCGCCTTGCGATGGGAGCGATTGGGCACCCTTGCTCTCTCGGTCATTTGCGGCACTTTACTTGGATCGGTGACCTTGTTGTTCGCCTGGCACGGCTACGACAACCTGGGCAGCGACATCACCGGTCTTGGCCTGCCGCGCTGCCTGCTAGAATTTGGGGCGGGCTGCCTGCTGTGCATGCTGTGGGGTCACTGGCGTGAGCAGCGATTTGCTGGCTTTATTGCAGCGAGCGTCTGCGCATTGTCGCTGATTGCGGGCTGGCAGCTGCATCTGTCGGAAACGGCCATCGTCCCCCTCGCCTTCGCCAGTGGGTTGATGGCGTTGGCGCTGAGCCACAATTTCCTGACACGCATCCTCGGCCGGGGCACTGTACTTTATCTCGGTGAAATCAGCTATTCGACCTACCTCGCGCATTTCCTGCTGTTCATCGTGTTCAAGCAGCTGTTCGTCAATGCCGGCCTCCAGATGGGGTGGCTGGGCCTGTTGGGATTCCTGGCGATCGTCTTGGCAGTATCTATGGCGCTCTACCGCGTTGTCGAAAAGCCCGCCCAGCGCTGGCTGAACCAGCATCCGCCGCATCGCGGTGTAGCAGCAAAGCCTGTAACCGGCTGATGACTCGCGTTGCGCGCAGGCCGGGAATGCGCCATGGTAACTCAACGATAAGGCGAGAGGATGCCCCATGAAATTGCAGGATTTGACCTCCCGGCTAGGTGAAGTGATCGGGACTTCTGAATGGTTCGCCATGGACCAGGACCGCATCAACCATTTCGCCGATACTACCGAGGATCACCAGTTCATCCACGTCAATCTGGAAGCAGCCAAGGCCACGCCCTTCGGCGGCACGATTGCCCACGGTTTCCTGACCCTGTCGATGCTGGCCGCGATGATGGAAGCGCTAGAGAAGCCGGACGTTCAGATGACTGTCAACTATGGCTTCAACAAGGTTCGTTTCCTGAGCCCCGTCAAATCGGGCAGGCGCATCCGCGGCCATTTCAAGCTGCTGGAAATGGTCGAGAAGCGCCCCGGCCAATGGCAGCAGACGGTCGAAGTCACGGTCGAGATCGAGGGCGAGGACAAGCCCGCGCTGCTGGCCGAGTGGATTTTCATGCACTTCGCCTGATCCTTGGGGTTGATTGAAGCGCCACTTGCTTTAAGTTGCACTATGCAATCTAACTGGATCAAGCGCCAAGGAGCAATATCGCATGCGTGACGCCGTCATCGTAGCCGCTGCCCGTACGCCGATAGGCCGGGCATACAAAGGTGCCTTCAACGCCACGCCCGGGCCCAGCCTCGGCGCTTACTCAATCGCGGAAGCGGTGAAGCGCGCCGGGATCGAAGGCGACGAAATCGATGATGTGGTGTGGGGTTCGGTCCTGACCCAAGGCGGCCAGGCGCTCAACATCGGCCGCCTCGCCGCGCTTCGTGCCGGTCTGCCAGTGACCGTTGCCGCGCAAACGGTCGATCGCCAGTGTTCATCCGGCCTCCAGGCGATTGCCACGGCCTCGCGGCAGGTCGTCATGGACATGCAAGACATCGTCGTAGCTGGCGGGCAGGATTCGGTGAGCACGGTGCAGACCCCGGCGATGCGCATGGAATTCGATCCTGCGCTGATCGCAATGCACAACGCTGCCTATATGCCGATGCTGCAAACCGCCGAAGTCGTGGCCAAGCGCTATGGCATCGCCCGGGATCTGTGCGACGAATACGCCTTCCAGTCGCAGCAGCGCACCGCAGCGGCGCAGGCAGCGGGCAAGTTCGACACCGAAATCGTTGCCGTCACCACCTCGATGAACGTAACGGACAAGGCCACCGGTGAGACCAGCCAGAAAGAAATCACGCTGGCCAAGGATGAAGGCAACCGGCCCGACACTACACTCGAAGGGCTGAAGGCACTGCCCGCCGTGATGGGTCCGGACGGCAATGTCACAGCCGGTAACGCCAGCCAGCTTTCCGATGGTTCGGCCGCCGTGATCATCATGGAAGCAGCGACTGCGGCGAAAAAGGGCCTCGGTCCGCTAGGCCGCTTCGTCGGCCTTGCTGTCGCCGGAACCGAGCCCGACGAGATGGGCATTGGCCCCGTCTTCGCCGTCCCCAAGCTGCTCACCAAATTTGGCCTGAAAATGGACGACATCGGCCTGTGGGAACTCAACGAAGCCTTTGCCGTCCAGGTGCTCTATTGCCGCGACCAGCTCGGCATTCCGAATGAGCTGCTGAACGTCGACGGCGGCGCGATTTCGATTGGCCACCCCTATGGCATGACCGGCGCGCGTTGCGCGATGCATGCGCTGATCGAAGGCAAGCGACGCGGAGCGAAACATGTCGTTGTGACCATGTGCATCGGCGGCGGCATGGGCGCGGCGGGGCTGTTCGAGGTTCTGTAGGCTTGGCCGCGCACCCGACTCGCGAATTTCCGGGGATTTACACGAAATTAACCTTTCACCTTCATTTATCCTATGGTTAACCGGCGGCAACACCGCTTGCCAATTGGTTAGCGCCAAAAGTTTGTTGTGAATTTCGGGGCAATAGGGGGACTACCCATGCGCGTGCTGTTGATTGAGGACGAGCCGACCACGGCGAAAGCCATCGAGCTAATGCTGACCACCGAGGGCTTCAATGTCTATTCGACCGATCTGGGCGAAGAGGGCCTCGATCTGGGCAAGCTCTATGATTACGACATCATCTTGCTCGATCTCAATCTGCCGGACATGCATGGTTACGACGTGCTCAAGAAACTGCGCGTTTCCAAGGTGCAGACCCCGGTCCTGGTGCTTTCGGGCATCTCCGAGATGGACAGCAAGGTCCGCTCCTTCGGCTTCGGCGCTGACGATTATGTCACCAAACCGTTTCACCGCGAAGAGCTGGTCGCCCGCATCCACGCCGTGGTTCGCCGCTCCAAGGGCCACTCGCAATCGGTCATCCGCACAGGCAAGCTGACCGTCAACCTCGACGCCAAAACCGTCGAAGTCGATGGCGCCCGCGTCCACCTTACCGGCAAGGAATATGCCATGCTGGAGCTGCTCTCGCTCCGCAAGGGCACCACCTTGACCAAGGAAATGTTCCTCAACCACCTTTATGGCGGCATGGACGAACCCGAACTCAAGATCATCGACGTGTTCATCTGCAAGCTGCGCAAGAAACTGAGCCACGCCTGCGGCGGCGCCAACTACATCGAAACCGTCTGGGGCCGCGGCTATGTGCTGCGCGATCCCGAAGAGCAACTCGAAGTCGAAGCGGCCTGATCAATTACCTGAAGCAGTATCCACCCGATGACGGCCTGTCCTCTCCTGGGACGGGCCGTTTTCGCGTGCACCGGGGACACGCTATTGCCGAACCGGGGACATGCTATTGCGTGTCCCCGTCCGACGATGCAGTCAGACACAGTGGGCCGGGGAGCGGGCTGGTGAAGTTAAGGGGTAAAGCAAGGCGTTGTCACCGTAAACCCACACTGGACGGGGCCACCGGGCATATCGGCTATGCCGTGAACGCGGCTGGCCCTTCGACAGGCTCAGGATCAAACCTCTCCAGCGATCCCGCGAAATATGTCTCGAGCGTGGCGGCGATGATTGGTCTGCTGCAGCCGGTGATGGAGCAATATATCGTGGCCTCGCGGCGGTTTGCGGTGCGGCTGGCGCTGCAAGGCGGGCTGAAGAGCTTTGCGGCGGGGCTGAGCTATGATGCGGCGTCGGACAGCTACAAGCCGAGCACAGACCGCGAGCTGGCGCCGATGTTCGAGGCGATATTCCGGGGCGCTCCTGCGAGCAACGCCGGGGATGCGGTGCTCGATTACCTGACCGCGTGGAACGAGATCCTGTGGCAGGTCTATCCCGATTATCACCCGAGCGGCGCGGGCAACCTGCTGGGCGGGACAGTGGCGGTGGATTTGCAGGCCAGCCAATGCGACACCAAGCTGCCGCAACGCGCAGTCATAGGCGGACGGAGCCGCCGCGCAGCGGCGGCTTGCAATGACAACGACGCATGGCGCGGAGCGACATTCCGCTTTAGCTTGGCGGCGGGGAGGAGGGTGGCATGAGGGCGTGGGGGGTGGTTGCGGCTGTTGCCGTAATTTTGGGATGCAGTTCGCAGAGGGCCGAGAGGCTGGCGGCACTGAAGGAACTTAGCTCGCATTGCGGGTTCATTTTGACTGGCAGAGAACTTGATGAAGATGAAAAGCAGCGCCAATTTGAAAAAATGCACTTGCCGCCCGGAGAGGATAGTGGGCGTGTTTCACGGATATTTCTTGGCGTGATATCTGGGGCATTGGAAGAAGCGAGGGGTTCATGCATAAAAGAATTTAGATCAAAATCAGGATACAGTTTTACATTTCACGTAAATGAACCCGCTCCGAATTTTTGATTTTATCAGGATAAATTGTCATGAGTGATTATCGGGGTTACGGTGATGCCGCGTAATTGATGTAGCCACTCTCCTGGTTGGCACGGAGTCGCCTTTTGG
>JBDSSP010000082.1:0-5242 GCA_039928735.1 Novosphingobium sp.
CCGCCATCGCCAGCGCGCCCACGGTCATCGCCGCCATGACCAGCATCAGCAGCGGGTTATAGCTCCCCGTCCGGTCGTGCAGCCAGCCGGCCGCATAAGGACCTATCGCCGAGAACAGCGCGCCGAAGGTTATGATCCCGCTGAACAGAGCGCCAAACGCCCGCAGGCCGAAGTGGCGGGTGGCTTGATAAAGCACGACGTCAATTTCAGCGCCAGTGGCGAGGCCGAAGGCGCCGACGATTATCAGCAGCATGCCTGCCGAGGGGTGGGCGGGGAGCAGCAGGAAGCTGGCGAGAACGGGGAGCATTTGCGCGCCCATGCCAATCAGGTTGCCGGGAAAGCGGTCCAGCAGCCAGCCGACCGAAAGCCGCGCGAACAGGCCGACCATGCCAAGGACGACGAACAGGCTGCCCGCCGATGCTGCGGTTATCCCCTTTTCGCCGAGCATCAGCATGAGGTTGGTCGAAATGGTCATGTTATAGAATGAGAAGGCGGCGAACGAGACGACGAGGCCCCAGAAGGCGCGGGTCCTGATGCCCTGGCGGAACGTCATCCCGGGCAGGACCGGCGCGGCGGCAATCGCGGCCTCGCTGCGGGCCGGGGGATCGCGGAACCACAGCAGGGTGCCGGGCAGGGTCAGCGCTATCCACACTGCGCCGAGCGCCATGAAAGCGTGCCGCCAGCCGAATTCCGCAATCAGCCAGGTGCCGAGCTTGGGCTGGATCATCGCCGCCAGGGGCGCACCCGACAGCGCGACCGCCATGGCCAGCCCGCGAGACTTGTCGAAACGCGCCGCAATCGGCCCCATCCACACCGTCGCCTGCACCAGCACCACGCCCACGGCAATCGCGACCCACAGCAGCCACCAGTTGGCCTGACTGCCGCTCGCCGTGCCCAGTAGCGCAAAGGCGGCAGGCAGCACGATAACTCCAGCCAGCGCAACCCGCCGCGAGCCGAAGCGATCCACCACCAGACCGACGATCATATTGAGGAAAATTCCCAGAAACATCGCCACCGTGACGCCGAACATGGTCTGCGCCCGGGTCCAGCCAAAGGCATGCTCGACCGATCCGGCAAAGGCGCCAAAGCCATAGCTTTGCAGGCCGATCGTCGAAAAGCCGACCATGGTCGCAAGCGGCAACGGCCAATGCGCGCGCCATTCGGCTTTGGCTGATACGGGTTCGCCGGGATTGTCGCTCGAATTCATTATGGTTTTTCCTCCCCTTTCGGGCAACTTTGCCACGCCCCCGCACAAATGCAAACGGCGGCCCGGTTACCCCGGAGCCGCCGCCTGCAATGTGGGGGTCTGCCCGCGCCAGATCAGTCTCCGAAGTGGACTTTCACCCGCATGCCGAACATGCGCGGCACGCCGAGAAGCACACTATTGCCTCCAATCGAAGCAAGTGGTCCGGCCTGGGCGACCCAGTATTTCTGATCAGTGACATTGGTTGCGAAAAGGGCAACATCAACCGGGCTTCCGCCGATTCCTTTCCAGTCGAGATTGAGATTGAGCAGATCGGTCGCAGGGAGAATACCGGTCTCGAACGGAATCCTGCCGGCAGCGAAGGCTGCCCTGGACGAGCTGTCCTGGAATTGGCTGTCGGTATGAGTGAAAGTGGCGCTGACTGAAACCTTGCCCAAACGCTCATCCAGCGGCAAGCTATAGGTGGCCGAAAGCGTGAGGCGGTTTTTCGGGGCGTACGATAGCACTTCGCCGGGCTTTGCAAAGAATGTGGCCTGGGCGCAGGCATAGATGGTGGAGTCGCAAAAGGTCGGAGCTGTAACTGCGAGGACCCTGGCATCGAGATAGGCATAGCCGACATCGAGCTTCAACGCATCGAAGAGACTGAAGGAAGCGTCTGCCTCGACGCCCTTCATCCGCGACCTGCCGATATTCTGGATGCCGTTGATGCCGATCGCAGCACAGGGCGGGGTAGTTCCGCCGAACGCATTACAGGATTGCAGGAAGATCGAGGCCTGCTGATCCTTGAAGTCGTTCCAGAACCCGGTGAGATTGAATGTTCCGCGAACATTGGTGCCGCGCCATGTAGTCTTTGCACCAAGCTCATAACTGTTGACGGTTTCTGGCTTCCAGGCCTCGTTGCCGACATTGGATTCGTTGACGCCGCCACCCCGGTAGCCGCGCGCGTATTTTGCGAAAAGCAGAATGTCCGGCGTTGGCTTGTACTCCAGGTCGATCAGCCATGTCGGCTTGCTAGACGTCACCGGGTTGGGCTGGCCTGAAGCAAACGTGTTGCGGTTGCAGGTCAGGTCCGTGAGGATGGCTATCGTCGCGCCGGCTGGTGTCGGAACGCGTCTGCAAACGAAGAAAGTGGGGCCGTTGGGCGAAACTCCGACAGCTGAGTTGGCTGCATCCGTTCTTTCCCAGTCCCAGTTGTAACGGAAGCCTCCGGTGACGCTGAACTGATCGTTCAGCTTGTAAGTCGCCTGGGCATAGAGACCATAATTCTTGAAGCTATAGGTGTTTTGTGCAGTGATAAGGGAACCGCTGGTGCATTTGTAGGCATAGAGGTCCAAGCAGGCACCACTGATCAGTGTCCATTGCTGCTGGCCCAGTGCTCCGCCAATTGGCTTGCTCTGTTCCATATAGCCGCCGGCCTGCCAGGTCAGCCTGTTATCGCCCGTCCGGCCCTGGAACTGCAATTCTTCGGTGAAACTCCATTGATTGCCTTGCGGCTTGGTCGGGCCAGGATTGGTCGTCACACCGGTTCGCGCCGCCCCGGTTGCATCGAACGAAAGGTCTCCATAGAGCGAGAACGAATAGGCTTCCTTCGATTGGCCATAACTCACGATGTTCTTTATCGTCAGTGAATCGCTTGCCTTCAAGGTAGTCGTATTGATCGCCTGCCAGTTGCGGGCCCTGACAAACGGATTGGGGTTGGCGTTCTCGACATCGTAGAAGCCAAAACCCGCCTCACGGTTCAGCTGTGCAATGCAACTGGCTGCCGGGGCTGAGGCGGGATCGCAATAGAGAATTTTCGGAACGATATAGTTCGTGTCCGACTTGCTGTATTTGAAGATCGTATAGTTTTCGAGATTGGGCGACAGCTGAGCCAGAATGCTGAGACGCGCCGCAAAGTAATTGACGTTACCGAAGTCTTTCGGCCCGACGCCGGATCGATTGTTGATATAGCCATCGCGCTTGTTTCTGTCGATGCCGAGCCGCACCCGGACTGTATCAGACAACGGCAAATTGACCACCGCCTGGCCGCGCCAGGCGCTATAATTGCCAACGGTGATTTCTCCAAAACCTTCCAGCTTGTCAGTCGGCTTCTGAGGAACCAGCAGAATTGCGCCACCTGTCGAATTGCGTCCGAACAGGGTCCCTTGCGGTCCCTTGAGCACCTGGACATTCTGCAGGTCGAACATGTCGCCAATGCCGGCGCCATTGCCGCTGGTAATGTTCGAAGCAAGCCGCGGCGCGACAACTTCCGCGAAATAGACGCCGACCGTCGGCAACGTGTTGAGATCCTGCTGGAAGCCGCGAATTGCGAAACTCGCCTTTTCCGGCCCGTACCGTGAGTTGAGCGTCAGCGACGGGGTGTAGGTCGCAAGTTCCGAACTGTTAGTGATATTGCGGGCCGTCAGCTGCTCTTGATTGAACACCGTGATCGAAATCGGCACGTCCTGGAGCTTTTCCTCCATGCGCCGCGCCGTGACGATGATGTCATTGCCGCTGCCTTCATCGGCGACTTGCGGGCTTTGGCCAGACTGCGCAAGGGCCGGAACCGACAGCAGCGACGTAAGCGCAGACGCTGCGAGCGCAAATTTGCGGACGGCCAAAATGGACATTTAGTTTCCTCCCGATTGATACCCGCGCCCCCCGCCCATTTGCGGCTCGGAGGTTCGTATTGCATCGATGCTTCGCCATTTTCTGATAGTTCGTCAAGCGTCGCAACTAGGTGCACCCGCAACTAGGCACTACCTGTAACATTTTGGCCACACACCTGTCTCACCCGCTTCACCCTGCGTTGACCCTCGCTTTGCGTTGACAGGATGCGCTCAGGCTGAAACCATGCGGCAACGACAAGTGACGACGGATAAATGCCGCATGGTTGGGGAGGAAACATTTGGCACAGGCAACTGCGGCAGCGCAGGAATGGAAGCGGCACTGGCCGTTGGTGCTGGCGGGCGTTTCGGGCATGTCGCTGAGCGCGGTTTCCACTTCCTCGTTCGGGGTGATGATGGTCCCGCTGACCGAGGCGCTGGGCTGGAGCAGGTCACTGGTGTCGCTGGGGCCGCTGACCCTGACCGTTACTGTCATCATAGTCGGAACAGCGATCGGTTACGCGGTTGACCGGTTCGGCTCACGGATCGTCGCGCTGATCAGCGCGGCCATGCTGTGCGCGGCGATTGCGGCGTTGTCGCAGCTTACCCCCAGCCCATGGCTGTGGATCGCGATCTGGGCAGTGATCGGCGCGGCCAGCGCGGCAATGCCCACGGTTTCGGTGTCGCCGGTTTCCAAGGGCTTTTTCGCCGGGCGCGGACTGGCCTTGGCAGTGGTGCTTAGCGGATCGGGGCTGAGCGCATTTCTGGTGCCCAATGTGGCCAGCTATCTGGTCGAGCACCACGGCTGGCGCATTGCCTATGTCGGGCTTGGCGCGCTGTGGGCCTTGGTGGTGATCCCGGTGTTCCTGCTGTTCCTGCGCGATCCGAACGTCACGCCGGACGTCGCGTCGCCGGAAAGCAAAGCCGCTGCGGCGACTGCACTCACCGGCCTGACACCGGCCGAGGGTTTCCGCTCGCTTTCGTTCGCCAAGCTGTTCACCGCCAATATGCTGACGATAGTCGCCAGCACCGGGCTGATCCTCAACATGGTGCCGGTGTTGCGCTCAACCGGGATTGCGCCCGGCACTGCCGCCTGGATCTATGGTTTCAGCGGCATCGCCACTATCGTCGGACGCGTGGCGAGCGGCTGGCTGATGGACCGGATCAGCGCCAGCCGGGTGGTCGGCTTCGGGGTCATCACGTTGACTGTGCTGCCGGCGATGCTGCTGATCGCTCCAGGTTCGGTACCGCTGGGGATGACCGCGGTGATCGTGGCGGGAATGATGGGCGGCACAACCACGCCCGCCAACGCCTACCTCGCGGGCAAGCACTTCGGCCCGCGCAATTTCGGCACGTTCTTTTCGACGATCAACGTCGGCGGCGCGATTGGCGTGGGCCTGGGGCCGCTGATCGCCAACCGGGTCTTCGACGTGACCAGGAGCTATGAGCTGGT
>JBDSSP010000083.1:0-12400 GCA_039928735.1 Novosphingobium sp.
TGCCGATTGCTGCGGCCTGCAATGGCCGGGCGGCTCATGCCAAAACCTTCCCGGTCAGCTATAGCGATGCCGAATGGCGCCGCCGGCTGACACCCGCGCAGTACTATATCCTGCGCCAGAAAGGCACCGAGCGGCCCGGCAGTTCGGTGCTGCTTCGCGAGCACCGCAAAGGCACCTTCGTCTGCGCTGCCGATAATAACCCGCTGTTTTCGTCCGACACCAAATTCGAGAGCGGCACCGGTTGGCCGAGTTTCTTCCGCCCGCTGCCCGGCGGGATCGAGACCTCAACCGACTGGGAGGTAGGCATCCCGCGTACTGAAGTGCACTGCGCGCGGTGCGGCGGGCATCTGGGCCACGTGTTCGACGACGGCCCGCGACCGACCGGCAAGCGCTATTGCATGGATGGCGATGCCATGCTGTTCCGGCCGGCTTAGACGGCCCGGGTTGCCAGTCGGTCCCCCGAATCCAGCCTCGCACTGCCAACGCGCTGTAGTTCCGCCGCCATCACGGCGACAGCTTGGCAGTGCGGATCAGCAGCGTGAAACGCTGGGCCGTGCCAAATCCCTGGTCCAGGCGCTTCTCAATCTGGTAAACAGCGGCCGCGCGGGGAAATTAAGCGGGGCGACGCAATTTCACCTCTTTCCAATTTGGCCCAGCGCCATAGGGAGGGTGAGATGAGCGACCAGAACCCCACCCGGCTTGTTATCCGCCAGCCCGACGATTGGCATGTGCACCTGCGCGATGGCGCGATGCTGGCCGGTGTCGTGCCATGGACAGCGCGGCAATTCGCCCGGGCCATCGTCATGCCCAACCTGTCGCCGCCTTGCGCGAAGACCGGCGATGTCGCCGAATACCGCGCGCGGATCATGGCGGCCCTGCCGCAAGGCAGCAGCTTCACCCCGCTGATGACGCTCTACCTCACCGATGCCACCGATCCGGGCGATCTTGAGGCCGGTTTTGCGCTGGGCGTGCTCACTGCTGCAAAGCTTTATCCTGCCAACGCCACGACCAATTCGGCGCACGGGGTGACAAATATCCGCAATATCTATGCGGTGCTGGACCGGATGCAGCAGATTGGCATGCCCTTGCTGGTGCACGGCGAAGTGACAGACAGTGCGGTCGACATATTCGACCGGGAGGCAGTGTTCATCGAGCGGGTGCTGCTGCCGACCTTGCGCGATTTTCCGGCGCTGCGCGTGGTGTTCGAGCATATCACCACCAAGGAGGCCGCCGATTTTGTCGAGGCTGCGCCTGACACTGTGGCAGCGACGATCACCCCGCACCACCTCCAGATCAACCGCAACGCAATCTTCGTCGGCGGCATACGCCCGCATATGTATTGCCTGCCGATTGCAAAACGCGAAATGCACCGGCTGGCGCTGCGCAAGGCTGCAACGTCCGGTTCGCACAAATTTTTCCTCGGGACCGATTCTGCGCCGCACGAAGTCAAGACCAAGGAAAGCGCCTGTGGCTGCGCCGGGATCTTCAACGCGCCTCATGCCATGGAAGCCTATGCCACGGTGTTCGAGGAAGAGGGCGCGCTGGACAGGCTGGAAGCTTTTGCCAGCGAGAACGGGCCCAAATTCTATGGCCTGCCGCTCAACGAGTCGCGCGTGGTGTTGGAGCGGCGCGAATGCCAGGTGCCGGAGCGGCTTGAGGCGGCTGGCGGCGAGGTTGTTCCCTGGATGGCGGGGGATGTGCTGCCTTGGACCTTTGCGGGGCTTCACCCGCGCGGATAGCGCTCCCGCAGCGCTTCGAAACTCGTCCCCGGCCCTTCAACCAGCCGGGCCTCGATCATCGCCACCACTGCCTCGGGTTCATGCGCCTCGGTGTCGATCACGAGATCGTAGATGTCGTTGGCATAGACTGCTTCGTAGAACCACGGCCGCAGACGATCGAGGCGATCAATAATCTTCTTCACTGCGTCGTCGCCAAGCAGGTCGGTCGGCATCGGCTTGTCCATCGTCCGGTTGGCGATCCGTGCGCTCAGGACTTCGTAGCTGGGCTTGAGGCATACAAAGGTAACCGGCAGACCGTTGAGCTGCCGGACAAGGTCCTGCAACACCGGCGGATCGGTCATCGCCAGATGATCGAGCACGATGTTGCAGCCTTCGCGCGCGGCCGTGGCGACCCAGCCGTGAAGGGTGCGGAAAGCTGCCTTGCCCCTGGGTCCGAAGCTCCAGCGCAGCGGGCCATCGGGATCGGCCTCATCGACCGGGTGAGCATAGATCCCCTCGCGGCAGCGCGGGCCATGGTGGCCGAATTTTGCGGGTAGCGCGCCGGACAGGAAATGGTCGATGCCATAGAGCAGCCAGAAATCGTCCGAGCGCTTGGCGAAAAGTTCGCAGGCCGTCGATTTGCCCGAGCCCGAGGTGCCGGTGACGATGAGGACCTGTCCGCTCATTCGCGCGCCCCCAGTTTCAGCTCGCCGCGCGCGATCTGGCGGAAGGGTTCAGCAGGCTTGAATTCCTGGTTGTCGCCCCAGTGAGTCACCCCGTCCCAGTCCCATTCAGCCAGCGACCAGGCCACGGTGTGGTCGGTGTAGCCGGTGAAAACCAGGCCCGGATCGATAGTCCCGGTGGCGCGCATGCTGCGGCCGAGCTTGTCAGTTCCTTCGAACAGCACCTTGGAGGGGCCGAACTGGCCGAATTCGAGCACAGTGCGCTTGCCCGAAACGAGGCTGGCCATTTCGCCGTCCTTCATGATGTAGCCGCCGATGGAATTGGCCTCAAAGCCAAGCCCGTCGCTGGTGGTCATGCACAGCGCATGGAAGCTGCTGCCCTCCGCGATGCCCCAGAAGTAGCCGCCGCTGGCAAGCGACTCGTATTCGCGCGCGCCATAGGAGGTGTCGCGCATCGAGAAGCAATCGACCTTGAACTCCTCGCCATGCCGCCGGATCATGCCCTGCATCCGGCCCGGCTGCTCGATGTGGAAACCGGCAGTGGCCTTCTGCCCGGCATCGCCGGTGACCAGTTCATGACATGGCCCGCCGGCCTCCCAGACAAGATCGAGCTTGAAGCCTTCCTTGTCATAATCGATCTTATAGCGCTTCAGCGGCTCAAGCATTTTCACGGTGAGCGAATTGCGCGTACGCATGTCGAACTTGCCCTCGACTGGCGGCAAGGCCTGCAAGTGGCTCCAGTTGTAATAGAGGCAATTCCACTGGGACGTGCCCGACTGATCCCACAGCACGGGGCCGCCATTGAGCATGCCCATGTTGGGGCGGAAATAATACTGGATCATGCCGTGGATGCGGCGTTCGGGGATCGAGACCGAAAACCACACGCTCTCGTTCCAGTAGGGGCTTTCGCTGCGGTTTTCCCCGAAGTAGTCGGCTTTGGTGAGGTCGGTCATGCCGGTTCGTGTCCTTGTGACCAAGTGATGTCGAGGCTGAGGCGGGTGAGCGACAGCGTAGTGATGCGCCACTCGGCCGCTTCCCGGCAATATGTTACATGATAGTTGCCGCGGCCGGTGATGGCTTTCCAGCCCTTTCGGGGAGCAGGCGAATTGCCTCGATCGCCTCAAGCCGATCCAGCCTGTCCATTGTCATCCTCTTGCCTCTTTGTGCGCCAGCCAAGGAAACAGAGTTTTCCTTACAATGCAACAGGGCAACGAATCGGCTAGAATAAATTGTCCGAATCGCTTTTAGTGCCGGGCAAGGGGCCACAAACAGGGATGAAGCTGCAGCAGCTCTTGTCGATGCCTGCGTCATGGGCGGCGCCGATCCTGCTGGTTGCCGGCTGCTCCAGCCCTGCCTCGGTCGATCCGTCGCTGCCGGCCTGGTCGAAGATCCAGATCGAATCCTTGCGCAAATTGGCCTTCTCGGGGGTGGAAGATGCGTTGCCGCAGTTCAGCACCGCCCAGCTCGATGCTGCCCTCGATAGCGGCGACGAGAATGCCATTCGGCTCCGCGCGCTGGAACTTGCAGAGCAACTGGCGAGCGCCCACCTGCACGGCTGCGCCGGGCCGGACGAGCGCGCCCAATGGTTCATGCAGGACGCTGCAGACAGCGCCAATCTGCGCGGCAAGCTGGTCAATGCCCTGCTCGGCGGCGCCGCCCTCGATGGTTTCTTCGCCGGGCTGCGGCCCGCCAATCCGGGATATGCCGCGCTGCGCGAAGCCTATCTGTCCGAGAGCGATCCGGCGCGCCGCCTGACTCTGGCGCGCAACATGGAACGCTGGCGCTGGATGCCGCAGGCGTTGGGAGCGGACTATGTGCTGGTCAATGTTCCGGCCTTCGAAGTCTACCTGATGCGCCAGGGAACAGAAGCGCAAACCTGGCACGCTGTGGTCGGCAAGACCGCCACGCCCACGCCTCAGCTTGCCGCAACGATCACCGGAGTCACGTTCAATCCGTGGTGGGACGTACCGGTCAGCATCGCCAAGGGCGGGCACTTTTCGGCACGGGGCGGCTATGTCATCACGCCTGGCCATGTCCGCCAGCGGCCGGGGCCGCGCAATGCGCTGGGCCAGATGAAAGTCGAGATGCCCAATCCATATGCGATCTATCTGCACGACACTCCCAGCAAAGGTTTGTTCGGCGCGGCAACCCGCGCCTTTAGCCACGGCTGCGTGCGCGTCGCCGACCCCGTGAGCCTCGCCGCCAAATTGCTTGAGGGTGTGCGGACCCGCGACGACATTGATCTTCTCTTGTCGCCCGACAAACGCGATGAAGCGCGGGGCCGGATTTCGAGACCGCCGCCTTCACCTGTGACCGAGCTGAGCAAGGACCCACAAATCAAAACCACGACCATCAGGCTGCGCGGCGACCTGCCGGTCTATATCGCCTATTTCACCGCTGCCCTTCGTCCCGATGGCTCGATTGGCTTCCTGCCCGATATCTATGGCCGCGACACCCGCATTATCGACCCCGCCAAACCAGACAAAGTTTGCTATTTGGGGGCAGTCGCTGCGGCACAACCTGGCGACTTGCACAAGCCGGGCGAAAATGGGAACCAAGGCGATCCGGGGCCATAACCCGGGCCAAAAAAGAGGCTGGGAGCTGGGCGATGGGAGAGAGTCTCGCAGGCAAGACTGCTCTGGTGACTGGCGGCAGCCGAGGACTGGGCCGGGCAATTGCCGAAAAGCTGGCCTCCGAGGGCGCATTGGTTGCCGTCAACTACGCTGAAAACCGGGTGGCGGCCGATGCCACGGTGGCGAGGATCGCCGCAGCGGGCGGGCAGGCCTTTGCTGTGCAGGCCAGGCTTGGGGGCGCCGCCGAAGCACGCAAGCTGGCAGATGCGATTGGCCAGGAGTTCACCGCGCGCACTGGCAGCGACGGGCTTGATGTGCTGGTCAACAATATCGGCGGCGGCGACTATGCGGCGATGCGCGATGTCACCGAAGAAATCTATGACCAGGTCATGGCGAACAACCTGCGCGGCGCCTTCTTTCTCACCCAGGCGCTGCATGGCCAACTCCGGCAATTTGGCCGGGTAATCAACCTTTCATCGGTCGGGGCGCGGCTGACCGATCCCGGCATAATTGTCTACACCATGGCCAAGGCGGCGCTGGAGGCCTTCACCCGGGTCATGGCGGCGGAACTGGGTCCGCGCGGGATCACGGTCAACGCCGTCGCGCCGGGCTTCACTGCTGGCGAAACCAACGACTACATTGCGCATGACCCTGTCGCGGCGAAGAGCGTGACGGACCTCACTGCGCTGCGACGGTTCGGCCAGCCGGACGAGATTGCCGATGTTGTCTATGCCCTGGCCTCGCCTCTGGGCCGCTGGGTGACGGCGCAGAGCATCGAGGCGAGCGGCGGGTTCAAGTTGTAGCGCTGCGGGGGGAGGAGGAAAAGCATGGCCAAGGTAGCCCGGTTCCACAGGTTCGGCGGCCCCGAAGTGATGCAGGTCGACGACATTCGAGTCGGCGATCCAAGCACAGGCGAGGTCCGCATCCGGGTCGGCGCGATGGGGCTCAACCGTGTCGAGACTATGGTGCGCTCCGGTGCCTATGGCGAAGTCGCGCTGCCGTCGAAGCTTGGCTACGAGGCGGCCGGAGTGATCGAGGCGCTGGGGCCTGACGTTTCAGGCTGGGCGATTGGCGACCGGGTGGCCACCCTGTTCGGCCTGCCGATGGATATCTATGGCACTTACGGCACGCAAATCCTCTACCCCGCCGACATGCTGGTCAGAGTAGCCGATAGCATGTCACTGACCGCGGCGGCGGCGAGCTGGATGCAATATGGCACTGCCTATGCCCTGATCGATCTCGGCCAGATCAAGCCAGGCGATCATGTCGTCATCAACGCCGCCTCGTCCTCGGTCGGCCTTGCCGCAATCCAGATCGCCCGGCACCACCAGGCCGTGCCGATTGCCGTGACCCGCGGACGCGGCAAGGCCGGGGCGCTGCTGGCGCACGGCGCGGCGCATGTCATAGTGAGCGACGAACAAGACGTGCCTGCACGGATCCGCGAGGTCACCGGCGGCGCGGGCGCGCAGATCGCCTTTGATGCCGTGGCCGGGGCCGCGCTGGCCGGGCTGCTTTCCGCCATGGCGCCGCGCGGGGTAGTAATCGTCTACGGCATGCTGGGAGGCTATTCGTTCGAGATGTCGTTGCCGTTGCTGATGGGCGGCAATCTGGCGCTGCATGGCTTTGCCGCCAACCGGCTGATCGAGGTTCCCGCCGACCGGGCCAGGCTGGTCGCATATATCGAGAAGGGCCTCGCCAGCGGCGCACTTTCGCCGGTTATCGACCGCACATTTGATCTCGCGGACATCGTGAATGCGCATCGGTACCTCGAAAGCAATGTGCAGTTCGGCAAGATCGTGCTGACCACGGCGAGCGCAGGGGAATGACATGAAGCGACAGTCCGCTCTCATCGCGGCACTGCTGCTCACACCTGCAGCAACCGCGGCCCCGTCCAATACCGACTGGCCGAACTATGGCGGGCAGCACGACGAGGCTGGCTTTGCTGCGGTCGATCAGATCAATCGGCAAAACGTGAAGCACCTCGGCCTCGCCTGGTCGCTTGACCTGCCCGGTGAGCAATCGCTCGAGGCGACGCCGATTGCCGTGGGCGGTGTGCTCTATTTCACTGGCAGCTTTGCCGATGTCTATGCCGTGTCGGTCGCCACCGGGCGGCTATTGTGGAAGCACGAAGTGCGGGTGTGGGAGCACAATCCCGACAAGATGCACTATATCTTCCCGCTCAATCGCGGTGTCGCCTTCGCCGCGGGCCGGGTGTTTGTCGGTGCGACCGACGGACGCCTGATCGCCCTTGATGCCCGGACGGGCCGCGAATTGTGGTCCGTCGAAACCGTTGAACACAACGACCGCCGCACCATCACCGGCGCGCCGCGGGCGTTCAATGGCAAGGTCATCATCGGCCAGGGCGGCGGCGATTCGGGGTCGCGCGGCTATGTCACCGCCTATGATCAGGCGAGCGGCAGGCAGGTCTGGCGGTTCTATGTCGCGCCCGGCAGCCCCGAACAGAATCGCCCTGAAAACAATGGGGGCGATACGGCGATGGAAATGGCTGCAAAGACCTGGGGCGCTGGCGACTACTGGAACACCGGCACCGGCGGCACAGTGTGGAATGGTATCACTTTCGACCCCGAATTGAACCGCATTTACATCGGCACCGGCAACTCCGGCCCTTACAATCCGCGTAAGCGCGACCCCGGCGGCGGCGACAACCTGTTCCTCGCTTCGGTCGTCGCACTCGATGCCGACACTGGCAAATATATCTGGCACTACCAGGTCAACCCGCGCGAAGCCTGGGACTACAAGGCGGCGGCAGGCTTGGTCACGGCCACGCTGACGATCGACGGCAAAGCCCGCAAGGTCCTGATGCAGGCGCCGACCAATGGCTTTTTCTATGTGCTCGACCGAGACACCGGCAAGCTGATCTCGGCCGAAAAGATCGGCAAGGCAACCTGGGCCGACCATATCGATCTCGACACCGGCCGCCCGGTCGAACTGCCGGGCATCCGCTACGAGAATGGCCCGGTGGTGATCTGGCCGTGGACTGCGGGCGTGCACAATTGGCAGGCGATGAGCTATAACCCGCAGACCGGCCTCGTTTACGTGCCGACCATGCAGCTCGGCTTCCGCTTCACGCCTGCGCCCGACACATTCCTCGGCGTGATCGCGACCCCTGAATTCACGGACGATCCGCATGACGGCAAGGGCGCTTTGGTCGCTTGGGACCCGATTGCACAGAAGGCGCGCTGGACGCACTGGCAGCGCTGGATGTGGAATGGCGGCACGCTATCGACCGCAGGAAATATCGTGTTTCAGGGCGATAACGACGGCTGGCTGACTGCCTATGACGCCGCCGACGGGACGCAATTGTGGCGATTCAATGCGGGGCTCGGCATCATTGCCCCGCCGGTTTCCTACGCATGGCGCGGCACGCAATATGTCTCACTGCTGGTCGGCTGGGCCGGACCCAATCCCTATGGCCACGGCCTGATGCCGACCGGCTGGCGCTATAACGCCCAGCCGCGCCGCCTGCTGACCTTCAAGCTGGGTGGGCGAGCGAAACTGCCGCCAACCGCGCCCTATGACGAGACCGTCCACCCGCTCGACGATCCGGCGCTGGTGCTCGATCCGGCGACAGTGGCAACCGGCGCGAAGCTGTTTCCAGTGTGCAGCGGCTGCCATGGCGGCCAGGCGCAGTCGGCGGGCGCACCGGGGCCGGACTTGCGCGAATCGGCTATCGCAATGGACCGCACGCTGTTCGGTAAAGTGGTCCATGACGGCGCATCGCTGGCCAAGGGCATGCCCCAATTCGCCAATTTCAGCGAGACTCAGCTGGACCACCTTTACAGCTATGTGCGGGCGATGGCGCGCGAGGAGAAACACCGGATTGCGGCAAGAGGGAAATAGCCCCTCAGCCCCACTTCGCGTCGCTGAAGCGCTTCACTTCGCGGTTGATATCCGCTTCCTCGGGTGAGCCGCCGCCGAATGCGCCGTGCGCTGCGGCTTCGAGTATGTGCAACTCGGCCACGATCCCGGCAGCTCGCAATTTGCGGTGAAACCGGACGGCGTTGGACAGGAACAGGTCGCGCGTCCCGGCCGTGATCAGGGTTGGCGGGAAGCCCTTGGTGAAATCGCCAAACAATGGCGAGACATAGGGATCATCAAGCGGCGCTCCGCCAGCATAGAGCAGGTTCGCCTGCATCAAGGTGCCCATGCCATCGACCCCGGCATTGGTCTGGAAGCTGTCGCCCGATTCGGTCAGGTCAGCTTCGGGTGACAGCAGCAAGGCCGCGGCGGGCAGCGGCAATCCCTCGTCGCGCGCGCGCAGCAGGAGGGCACCGGCCAGATTGGCCCCTGCCGATCCACCGCCAACGATGATTTCGGAAGGGGCATGGTCGCGCAGCAGCGCCTTGTAGAAGGCCATGCAATCGTCGAGACCGGCGGGATAGGGGTGATCGGGCGGCATGCGGTAATCGACTGCGATGGTCCGCACGCGGAGGTTGCAGGCGGAGCCGGTGGCCATCGCCTTGCAGACCTCGCCCGAACCCATGATCAGCGCGCCGCCGTGAATATCGAGATAGACTCGGCGATCGCCCGGAGCCACGCCTTCGGGAACGATCTCATAGCCGCGCGCCACGCCTTCGCTGAGATCGCGGTAGGTGCACGGGATCGATGGCGCGCGGTGCATGTACATCTGCATGACCATCGCATCCATGCCGACGACACGCTCCCGCCAGCCTGCCGCATCGTCCAGCGCCGGATAACCGCCCCCCACCGCGCGCGGCATTGCGAGCCAGGCCTGCGCCTCGGGGCTCATATGGGCAGGTACGGGAATATCGCGTGCAGGAACGTGCAAACTGGCATTGTCGGTCATGACTTGTTCCTCATTTAATCTGCGGTGGTGCCAGGCAGCGCCCGGTCAACCCGGATATTGCCGCCGCCTCCGCCGGGAACCGCAATGCGTTCCGAGCCATAGCTGCGTTGGAGGTTGAACGGAAAAGGCGCGGGGCGGGCGCTGGCCTCGTCGAGCCGGGCCAGCTGATCGCCGGTCATGCGCAACTCCAGTGCGCCCAGATTGGCTTCGAAATGATCGGCACTGCTCACACCGGTGAAGACTGTCGCAACGCTCGGGCGATGCAACAGCCAGGCCAGCGCGATCTGCGCCTGGCCCGCGCCCGTCTCGCGCGCCACTTCGCCGAGGCAGTCGATAATTGCCTGCATCTGGCCAGAGGGAAGTGTCGCGAGCGTGGCGCTGGTATGGGTCAGATCGGCCAGCGGCTGACCCGCACGGCCATAGAGACCCGACAGCGCGCCGCCCGCGAGTGGCCCCCAGATCAGGCTGGCAACGTTCTGATCGGCGCCCAACGGCACCAATTCCCATTCAGCATCGCGCACTGCTAGCGACATCGCGATCTGGTGAGAAACAAAGCGCGGCCAGCCATGGCGGTCAGATGCGGACAGCGACTTCATCAGTTGCCAGCCGGCATAATTCGAGCAGCCGATATAGCGGACTTTTCCGGCCTGGATCAGCGAGGCAAGTGCCGAGAGAGTCTCCTCGACCGGGGTTCGGCCATCGAAGCTGTGGATCTGCAACAGATCGAGGTAATCGGTTCCCAGCCGCCGTAGACTGGCTTCGCACGCCTGGATCAGGTGGTGACGGGTGGCGCCGGTGTCGTTGGGACCCGGACCGCAGCGCAGCCCGGCCTTGGTGCCCATCAGGACCTGGCTCCGGCGCTTGCCAAGGGCCTTGCCGAGTACTTCCTCCGCCGGGCCATAGATATCGCTGCTATCGAAAAACGCGGCCCCGCGCTCGATGGCCATGTCCACCAGGCGCGAAGCCGTCTTGTCGCCGACACCGGAATCGGGATTGCTGCCGCCGCTGAAATTGGCAGTGCCCAGCCCGATGACCGGCACATTCAGCCCCGATGAACCTAGTGCCCTGAAGTCCATGCATCACTTCCCCTCGCTGCGCCCGGAAGCGTGGCCGGCCCCGTCCCATTATTGTGCCACCGCTTTTACAGGAAGCAAGCGCGCCGGCGAATGGCGAAATACAGCAGCGCAAAAGCCGCAATAGCCAGCAGCGGCATGGCCAGTTCACCATATAGCATGCCAATGGTGCCGAAACGATCGTGTGTCCAACCATCAAATTCGGTCATTGCCGCAATCGGCACGTTGGAGAGCGCCGCCATCAGGCTGAAATTGGTGGCCACGGATTGCTTGCCGATGGCCTGGAGCACAATTGCCGAATAGCCGGCATAGGCCGCGCCGACCATCAGCGCATAAATCAGCACAAAGAGCGCGAACATTTCAGGCGTACGCGGAGCCCAGGCCATGATCACCGCCGCCACCCCCGCAGTCAGGCCAAACAGGAAATAGGCGAGTTTCACATTGATGCGATCGCAGATATAGCCGCCGACCAGCGCGCCCAATGCCGAGACAAGTCCTGTCAGCACACCGCTGACTAGCGCAACCATATTGCCGCTCGCTCGCCATTCGCTGGCAATCGCCGACCATGCGACCGCGCCTGTGCCAATGGGCAGCAGCATGATGAACAGCACGAGAAACCCCGTGCGCGACCGCGCCACCGACCAGACGTCGAGCAACACGCCTTTCAGGCTTTGCCAGTAATGCAGCGTCTCACGGGTGCGGCGCACCTTGGGCACTGCCAGTACTGCGGCCCAGCAGGCGACACAGATCACCGCCAGCACTGCGCCTGAGACCCAGGGCCGGGAAAGATTTTCGACCAAGGCCAGCCCCAGTCCGCCGCCGATGCCCGCGCCGCCAAGATTGCCCGCCTGCGCCCAGCCGCTGGCCCGCCCGCGCATTTCAGGAGCAACGCCGTGACCCATGAACACCTCTGACGCCATGGCGACCAGCGTCGAGGCCAGCGATGACAGCACCACCAGCGAGCTAAGCGCGGAAATTCCGCTCGCGGTAGCGGGAAGCAGGCTCATCAGCAGGATCGACAGGGCGACAATGGCGGTACCGAGGCCATACCACAGCTTGGGATTGCCCAAGGTGTCGACCACCGGCGCCCACAGCATCTTCCAGGTTTGCGGCCACACCGATAGCGCCAACATCCCGGCAATTACGGCAGTCGGCACCCCCGCCTGGCCCAGCTGGAAGCCGAGTGTAACCGTGACATAGCCGCTCGAAATGCCGAATGGCGCGAACAGCGGCAGGAACACGATGGTCGATTTAATCGAGGCGTGCGGCGAGGCTTGATCATCGAACTCGCCCGGGGCCGCCTCGCCGTGGATCATGATCGCGCAACTCTCCAGCGCGGTCTGCGCCCCTGACTTATGGATAAGTTGCTGGCGCAATTAGGCAAGTGGCAAGCAGCCACTCAATCGAGATTGGGCCGCAGCCAGCGCTCCGCCACGGCCAGATCGACCCCGCGGCGCTGCGCATAGTCCTCAAGCTGGTCGCGGCCGATCCGGGCAACGCCGAAATACTCGGCCTGCGGGTGCGC
>JBDSSP010000084.1:0-14094 GCA_039928735.1 Novosphingobium sp.
GACCACCAGCAGTCACCGTGCCGCGAATGGCCGAGGTGGTTTCTTGTGCCATGGCTGGCGTCGCAAAGGCGACTGCGAGTGAAACTGTAGCAGTGCCGGCGGCGAGCGCCGCTAGAAATCCAATGCGAATGACGAAGACCCCCGAGCTTGTTTCCGCAGACCGAACACGAATCGGTCAGGCGTTACTGACATTTGGGTAGCTTTCGTTACAGTCTCGCGACAGAACTTTGTTGCTGCACTGCGTCATGGAAGGAATTTTCCTGCCGACTGTTACCCAGCCGCCACAGACGAGCGGGCCGGGGGCTTGACCCGGAACCCGGTAATCGCTCCATTCACAGCCAAGGAGCAAGCCAACCATGCCCGACACAGCCCAGGACGAAACCGCCATCCAGCGCGTGATCAACACTTACAGCCAATATGCCAGCAAGGGCGATTGGGACCGGGTCTTGCCGCTGTTCCTGCCCGAGGCAGTCTGGCAAATCCCGCATCTTGGGATGAAGCTGGAGGGCAAGGACGCCATCGCCGCAACACTGGCGATGTTCAAGGGCACGATGGACTATGTCCTCCAGCTCAATTCGCCCGCACTGATCGAAATCGACGGCGACAGCGCCCGCGCCACCTCGGGCATCCGGGAAAGCGGCAAGTCCGCAGGCAAGGACGAGGCCTTAAACTATTTCGGCATCTATGCGGATGAGTTTACGCGCACGGCGGACGGCTGGAAATTCCGCACCCGCGTATTTGAAGGGATCGGCTCGCAGACCTATGCGCTGCTGACTGGCACGGCGCACTGAGCTAGGCTGCCGCTGCCCCTGCCGAAAGCGCCGCCATCATCATCGGCCGGGCATCGCGGATCGGGTCTGTGCCGTCCCATTCCGCCGCCGCCTTTTGCATCGCCTCAAACCACGCATCGAACAGACCGCGGTGCATCAGCTGGTAGAAGATCGGATCCTCCACCCCGACCGGCTCGCAATAGATTTCGATCTGGAACCCGGTGGCCGGATCGCGCATATCGACCACCAGGCTGAGCGGAATGCCCGCTTCCGCCATTTTAGCCAGGTCCGCCTCGAAATCGTCGGAATAATAGGCGATGTGATGCAGCCCGCCGCCGGGGTTGCGGGTCAGGTATTCGTTATACGCCGAAATGCCGCCTTTGTTGGGGGTGATGATCTCGAAACAGCTTTCGCCTGAATAAACGAACGCGACCTGCGAGGTGAACGGCTTCTGCTCTCCGCGATAATCCCCCATGCCGCCGACTTCATCCAGCACGAAGAATGGCCCGATCCCGGCTGCCGCGAACTTGGCCAGCGCCTTGTCGAAATCGGGATAGACGTAGCAAGTATGGGCGGGGTTGCCGAGAATGCGGGACACGGGGTCTCTCCTGTCGTTCTGTTTTCAGTGGTGAGGCGGCACATGGCCTTGGAGAAGAAAAGGACTTGGTTCGCACCTTTTATTCCGCCGCTACCCTGCCCCGCTCCAGCAGGTCCGACAGATACTGCCCGGTGAAACTGCGCGGATTGGCGGCGACCTTTTCCGGCGTCCCCTCTGCGACAATCTCCCCGCCTCGCACGCCACCTTCGGGGCCCAGGTCGATGATCCAGTCCGCCACCTTGATGACATCGAGGTTGTGCTCGATCACCACTACCGAATTGCCCCCATCGACCAGGCGTTGCAGCACTTCGAGCAATTTGCGCACGTCTTCAAAATGCAGCCCCGTGGTCGGCTCGTCCAGGATGTAGAGCGTCTGCCCCGTCGAGCGCCGTGAAAGTTCCTTGGCCAGCTTGACCCGCTGCGCCTCGCCGCCCGACAACGTCGTCGCCTGCTGGCCGACCTTGACATAGCCCAGCCCGACCTCGTTGAGCATGTGCATCTTGTCGCGGATCGGGGGGACGGCCTTGAAGAACTCCTCGGCATCCTCGATCGTCATATCGAGCACGTCGGCGATGCTGTGCCCCTTGAACTTCACTTCGAGCGTTTCGCGGTTGTAGCGCTTGCCTTGGCATTCCTCGCAGGTGACATAAACGTCGGGCAGGAAATGCATCTCGATCTTGATCAGGCCATCGCCCTGGCACACCTCGCAGCGGCCGCCCTTGACGTTGAACGAGAAGCGCCCCGGCTTGTAGCCGCGCGCGGCGCTTTCGGGCAAACCCGCAAACCAGTCGCGGATCTGCGTGAAGGCGCCGGTGTAAGTCGCGGGATTGCTGCGCGGAGTGCGGCCGATGGGTGACTGGTCAATCTCGATGACCTTGTCGCAGAATTCGAGGCCGGTGATCTTGTCATGCGGCCCCGCAATGACGCGCGCGCCGTTGAGCAAACGGGCGGCGCCGGCTTGCAACGTATCGATGACGAGGCTGGACTTGCCGCTGCCTGAAAGGCCCGTGATGCAAGTGAATGTGCCGAGCGGTATGCTCGCGGTAACCCCGCGCAGGTTGTTGGCGCGGGCGTTGTGAACCACGACCTTGTGACCATTGCCCTTGCGGCGCTTGGCGGGAACTTCGATGCGGCGGGCGCCGGTCAGATACTGCCCGGTAAGGCTGTCCGGGCTGGCGAGGATATCGGCCAGGGTACCCTGCGCGACGATTTCGCCGCCATGCACGCCCGCGCCGGGACCGAGATCGACAATGTGATCGGCATGTCGGATCGCGTCTTCGTCATGCTCGACGACAATCACTGTGTTGCCTAGATCGCGCAGCCGCTTGAGTGTTTCCAGCAGCCTGTCATTGTCGCGCTGGTGAAGGCCGATGCTGGGCTCGTCGAGGACATAAAGCACGCCGGACAGGCCCGAGCCGATCTGCGAGGCAAGCCGAATACGCTGGCTTTCGCCTCCCGAGAGCGTTCCGGAAGTGCGGTTGAGGTTGAGATAATCGAGCCCGACATTGTTGAGGAAGCCGAGCCGCTCGTTGATTTCCTTGAGGATAGCTTTGGCGATCTGACTTTGCTGGCTAGTGAGCTTGGCGTCGAGCGAGGAGAACCACGCCAGCGCATCGGAAACCGATAGCATCGTGCAGGTGGAAATATCTTCGCCGGCAACCTTGACGCTCAATGCCTCCGGCTTGAGCCGCTTGCCCTCGCAGGTCTCGCATGGTTGGGCGGTCTGGTATTTGCCCAGCTCCTCTCGCATCCAGGCGCTTTCGGTCTGGAGCAGGCGTCGGTTGAGATTGCCGATTACACCTTCGAAGGCCTTGTTGACCGTGTAGCTCTTACGCCCGTCGGTGAAAGTCAGCGCGACCGGCTCGCCGCCGGTGCCGTGCAGGATCACCAGTCGGACCTCGCCGGGCATATCCTGCCACGGGGTGGTCAAATCGAAGCCGAATTGCTTGGCGAGGCTGGTCAGCACCTGCATGTAGTACGGCGAAGGCGGGTTGGATTTCGCCCAAGGCACAATCGCGCCCTGCTTCAATGTCAGCGCCGCATTGGGCACCACCAGTTGCGGATCGAACAGCAGCTTTTCGCCGAGCCCGTCGCAGGCCGGACAGGCACCTTGCGGGGCGTTGAACGAGAACAGGCGCGGCTCGATACTTTCGATCGTGAAACCGGAAACCGGGCAGGCGAACTTTTCCGAGAAGACAATGCGGTTTGGCGGGAGTGCTGCGCCTTTCATTCCCCCCTCCCGCTCGCGGGAGGGGTCGGGGGAGGGGCTGTTAGGCTCGCTTTCGGGTAACAGGCCCTCCCCTAGCCCCTCCCGCGAGCGGGAGGGGGACTCTGCAACCGTCCCATCCGCCAGATCCACATAAGCCAGCCCCTCGGCCAGTTTCAGCGCCTGTTCGAACGAATCCGCCAGTCGCGTTGCTATGCCCTCTCGCACCGCAATCCGGTCGACCACAACTTCGATGTCATGTTTGAACTTCTTGTCGAGCGCCGGGGCTTCCTCGATGGCATACATTTCCCCGTCGATCCGCACCCGGGTGTACCCAGCTTTCTGCCACTCGGCCAATTCACGCCGGTACTCACCCTTGCGGCCGCGCACCACCGGGGCGAGCAGGAACGCGCGGGTACCGTCGGGCAGCGCCATCACCCGGTCGACCATCATGCTGACCGTCTGCGCCGTGATCGGCAGGCCAGTGGCAGGCGAATAGGGCACGCCGACCCGCGCCCACAACAGGCGCATGTAGTCGTAGATCTCGGTGACCGTGGCGACAGTCGAGCGCGGATTGCGGCTGGTGGTCTTTTGCTCGATGGAGATCGCGGGGCTGAGTCCGTCGATGTGCTCGACATCGGGCTTCTGCATCATCTCAAGGAACTGCCGCGCATAGGCCGAGAGGCTCTCAACATAACGCCGCTGGCCCTCGGCATATATCGTATCGAACGCCAGGCTCGACTTGCCCGAGCCGGACAGGCCAGTGATGACGATAAGCTGCTCGCGCGGCAGCGAGACATCGAAACCCTTGAGGTTATGCTCGCGCGCGCCGCGGACGGTAATGTGGGTGAGACTCATGGGGCGGGTATGTTCCAGATTTGTTCGGGAGTATCAAGCGCCCCGGTGCCGCTCTCACCAACATGGGTAATGACCGGCTTATCGCAATCCTTTTGCAACTATTTGGCGCGTACCCCAACCCTTTCTTCCACCGCTGGGGAGGCGGGACTAAAATGAGGGAACACCTGATTCTGTGCAGTGTCGCGCTGCTCACAGCCGTGCTGCCAGTGGCGGCCATGGCCGACGATCCGCACGATCCGGCAATGCGAACAGCCGCCGCAAGGGCGCGCGACCATGAAATCATTCGCCGAATGAACGAAGAGCAGTTGGCATATGTAGGCCAGCGCGACGCCCGCTATGCCGAAGGCTGGCGCGCCTATCGCTCGCGCGGCGCCGACCGGGAAGATTACGAACGCGCCAACCAGCGTTACGCGCAGGACCGCAGCAGCTATGAACGCCAGATGGCTGCCTGGCGCCGCGCGGTTGCGGCTTGCAGGGCCGGTGACGACTCGGCTTGCAAACAGTGACGAAACTGCGGATCGCTTCATCGTATTCACGGCTCGCTTGGTCGTAGCGCCGCAACCTTTCCAGCCCGCGAAGATTGTCCCTTGGTTCGAACATCCGTTCGTCAGGAGAAGACCCATGTTCAATCCGCGCGCTCTTTCCGCTTCAAAGTTCCCCAAGGCGTTGTTTTTCGCAACCGCGATGGCCCTCACTCTGTCCAGTCAAGCGGGGGCTGAGAGTCAGAAGAACCGTGCCCGCGAAGCGATTGCTGCGGCTGAGGCGAAGATCCAGGCCGCGGCCACTGCGGGCGCTGGAACCGAAGTGCCCGAAGGTGTTGCCCGGGCCCGTGAAGCGCTTGCAACGGCGAAGGAAGACTACGCGTCCCACCGCCGCGATCAAGCGATTGCGGAGGCAAACCACGCTGCCGCACTCGCCGAAGCCTCGATTGGTGAAACGCAGCGTCGCCGCGCTGATGCGACCCGCGACAGAGTGGACGATGCCCATGCCGCCGCAGCAGGCGCGCAGGCACAAGCAGCAGGCGCCCAAGCCCAGGCTGCTGCGGCTAATGCGCGCGCGGAGAATGCTGAAAGGTCTGCTGCGGACTCAGCCCAGCAAGCTCGTGCTGCCCAGGACCGTGCACAGGCGGCGCAGACTTCTGCCGCCGTGGCCGCAGCCGCAGTGCCGGCCCCTGCCCCGGCACCAGTCAAGACCACTGTCACAACCACAGACACCAGCACCGCTGTTACGCCCGCGACAGTGGCTCGCAAGCCGGTTCGCAGGACCACAGCAACTCGCCGTAGCGCCAGGAGGGCAGTCCACACCCGGACCACGACCACAACCATCACTCAGGCACCCCAATAGCTTGCGTTGCGGCGGAGGATGACAATCTCCTCCGCCAAGTGCATATTACCCCTGCGTGACGACTGTTCCGCAGGGGTAAATGCTGATGCCGAGAGATCTATTTGCTATGCTATGGGGGGCCTTGCTGCTCTTCTTCGCGGGCAGCGCCGCGGTCGCGGCAGAAGCACAAATCCGCCTGACAACTGCCGACCAAGCTGCCGCCTTTCGCGCCGCAGGTTTCAACCTGGTTGGTCGGCAATGGAAAGCTTGCGGTGATCCTGGTACCGATTCCTACACTCCGGGAGCGATCGAAGTTTTGCGCGATATCGACGGCGATGGCTTGCCCGACGCAGTGATAACCGAAGGTAGCACATCATGTTTCGGGATGACCGGCACTGGCTTTTCACTGGTCAGCAAGCGAGCCAATGGCAGTTGGCGACTGATCCACGAAAGCCAGGGCATTGCGACCATTCTGCCCCGCCGCGCGGCCCGCGGCTGGCCGGACATAGAAATTGGCGGGCCAGGGTTCTGCTTCCCGGTCGTGCGCTGGAACGGCAGAGCCTATGTCAACCACCATTACCAGTACGAGGGCAAACCCTGCCGGGCCTCTCGCTGACGTTCGCATGCAGATCGGCAGCCGGACAGTCGATAGCTGCGACATACTTGGTTCCCACGGGGACCAACTGGCAGTACGATTGCCCACATATGCCGCTGTGAGGAAACCCATGAAATTTGCCCGTATCATCGCCGCCCTGACTCTCGCTGCCAGTCTCGCGCTACCAGCGGCGCTGTCTGCCAAGACCGCCACCACCCCAGATTCGACGGCAATGCCGAATTCCGAGGAAGCCCGCGATGCGCTCAACCGCAAGCAGGCCGAGGCAGCACAGCGACAAGTCGGCGAGAATGTCGCCCGCGAAGAAAACTATGCTGCAGCGGTGACGGCCCGGGCTGCGACGATCAAACGTCAGCAGGAAGCCTATGCGGCATCGATCGCGGCATACGCGGCGCAAAAGGCGCAATATGAGGCGGATTTGGCCCGTTGGCGCGCGTCGCTGCCAAAATGCAAGTCGACCCGACGGCATCCCTGCCCCGCAATTTAACCCAGAGGAAATGGCTGGAATCAGCCCGCCGACAACGCTTTCCCGGGGCAATCCAGAACAGCCCTGGATCGGCAAGTGGATTGCGCAGGGAGCCCTGCATTGCCGCCCCGGCTCCGCCCAACCCGGCACCAACACACAGGGCCAGCACGGCGCGCGGCAGCCGCAATTGCGGGAGGATGATCGCCGCATTGGCAGTCTGCGGATCGAGCGGATTAATCCACACCCGGCGCGCCAGCAGGCTGAGCGGCAAGGCCAAGACAAGAGCTAGCAGGTGGAGCGCGTTGGGGCGGACATTTGGGACGGATCGCTCCCCGGTCACAGTTGCAGAGGCAGCGCGGGACTTGAACCCGCTTCCCTCTTAGGCCCAGCGAGCTGGACAACCGATGACGTGGCCGTCCCCTCGTCCAGCCGGGCCAAAGCAGCAAGCGCGCCATTTGTTAATCGCTTTACGCTAACGCGCGGGTCTGTGCCGCTTCGGCACGGCGCGATTTCTTCCGGTGCACCAGAGCCGCCGCCGGGATACGCGCCCTGCGCGAGGCAACGAGAGCGAGCGAGTGAAGCCAATAATTCCCCAAAAACAGGCCGAACCGCCAAGCACTTTTGCCGAGTGGCAACAACGCAAGGCAGCTCGGCGGTCATGGCAACGCCTTGCCCATCTGGGCCTGGCTCCGGGCGGGCGGCGGGCGCTGGCGGCATTGCTGGTGCTTGCGGTTCCCGCTCTCGCCGCGCCGCAAATCATGCCGACCTTCGAAATCGGCGACGCTGGGAAGGCAGTCGTGACAATCGAACCGATGCCGTTCGAGAAATCCGGCGACAGCTTTCCCGGTTCGGCCTTCTATTATCTTGCCTCCGACGAGCAGGCGACGACCTGGGCTCCGGGTCTTGGCGAAGGCATTCATTCCGATGCGGAAGCCGCGCCCGGCCAGTTCGGTGCGCTGGTCGGCCCGGCTGCGCGCGCGCTCCGCATCGACAACAGCGGAGTCGACCGCAGCCGCGCCGAACAGTGCCTGACTGCGGCCATCTACTATGAAGCGGCAAGCGAGCCCGATGACGGTCAGCGCGCTGTAGCGCAGGTAATCCTCAACCGCGTTGCCCATCCCAGCTATTCGAATACTGTTTGCGGCGTCGTTTATCAGGGGTCTGAAAGATCGACTGGTTGCCAGTTTTCGTTCACCTGCGACGGTAGCCTGGCCCGGGTGCCCAGCCGGTTCTTCTGGGAGCGTGCACGCAATGTCGCGGTAGCGGCGCTGTCGGGCTATGTTTACACGCCGGTCGGCCTCGCCACGCATTATCACACCTTTGCCGTTCATCCCTACTGGGACGCGAAAATGCTCAATGTCGCGAATATCGGCGCGCATCGCTTTTTCCGTTTCCCCGGTCGCGCTGGCGAAGCCGGAGCGTTTCGCTTTGCCTATCTAGGCGGCGAGCCGATAGCCGCTCCGCATCCGCACAATGCGGCTGCCGATGCCATGCCCGACGCGGCGCTCGATCCGCTGGCGATCGAACGTGCCTATGAAACCGGGTTCAAGGCGGCCCAATCGGCCGGCCCGGCGATCGGCACCTTTGCGCCTGCCGCGAGTGGCTATGCACCGGTCCGCCTCGCACCTCCGCCGGCCTATGCGCCAGAACTGCAAAAGCGCGGCGGCGAGGCGCTCTACCGGGCTGAGAAACTGCCCGGGACTTCCACGGTCAAGCCGGAATACGAAAACAGCGGCCGCTGGATTGCTCGTCCGGGAACTTGATTGGACCCCTGCGCTTGCCGGTGCAATCAAATATGGCATCCGCTCGGACCGGTGAGCGACCATGCCTAATCGTTTGGAAACCATACGCCTAGACTAACGGTTAGCGGCTTGTCTCCTAATGCTCCTGCATCGCCACAGCTGCCGGAGCCAATACCCTGATGCCAGTTCATTTTGCCGCAGCCTGTTCCAATCAGTTTTCCACCTTTGGCCGTCATCACCCCAGGCGGATGCCGCTTAATGCCGCCAATGACAATGGCAGCGGGCTGGGCGGCGAGCGCTTGCTCAAGGCCGCGCTGCGCCATTTTTCCGAGTACGGACTGAGTGCTGCCGAGCGGGCGCGCGAAAACGCCGAAAGTGCGTTCTTCGCCGGTAACCGCGATGAATATCGCTGGTGGATGGCAATTTGCACCGCGCTGGATCGGCGGATGTCGGCCGCGATCAAGTTTCGACGCCAATCATATCGCGCACAGGCAACAGACGGATGAGATCTGTGCGCTAAAGCCAGGATCGGCGTCATCATTAACGGCGATTGACGAAATATTAAGTATGCTGCATTTATTGGAGCATGGCTTACGTTAGCACCTTACAGCCGGATACTGGGCAGCTGGATGCTAGTCGGCCTCCTGCCGTGCAGGAAAGAGCATCGCCCTTTCTCCTACGCCAGCCGGGCACGGACGAAGGCGGCGCGCTTGGTCCGGGCATGCTTTTGCGCGAACAGGCTGGCGAGCTTCAGGTTTTACCGATCGTGCACCCCGATCGGCAGCGACCGAAATTGAATTTCGCCAAGGCTTGGCGCCATTTCAGCGCTGTTCTCAAAGACAAGGAACAGACCGACGAACTCATCGGAGTTTTCGATGCGTTGCCATGGCGGGCAGTGGGGGAAGCGGCGGGTGCGTTTCTTTCCAGCGAGCGGGGGCGCGCAATTTATCAGGCAGAGCCGTACCTGCCCGATTTTCTCGACGATCATGCTGCCTTGCGGCGCACTCCAAAGGGCAGCTTCGCCCGCGCCTATTGCGATTTCATGGAGCGTGAGGGTTTGAGCGCTGCCGGATTAGTCATTGCCTCGGGTAGTGACCGTAACGGTCTGCCGCAGCTTGCCGATGGGGTCGAATGGTATGGCGACCGCCTGCGCGACACCCACGATATACTTCACGTTCTTACCGGCTATGGACGCGATGCGCTTGGCGAGCAGTGTGTGCTTGCGTTCCTGTTCGATCAGCGACCGAGTCCGGGGCATCTGGCTGTATCCTGGGCTGGAACGCTGCTTATGAAAGTCAAGATGAAGACGCGGGCACCAATCCTGCGCGCCTTGGTTGAGGCACGGCGTAACGGCAAGTTGAGCCCGCGAATTGTGGAGCAACCTATCCAGGAGCTGTTTTCGATGCCGCTCGTGGCGGTGCGAAAGAAGCTTAATGTTGCTGATCCCTCCTGGTATCGGAAGGCGCATGATGTCTGGCGCTCAGAAGGCATTGACCCCCACGCTTTCCTGGCCAAGCAGGCTGGCTAGTCCGCTGCCAACGGATTGCGGCAGACCTCGCAACCCTATCGGGACGTATCCGGTCAGATTCTAAGCCGCTGTTAACCACTCTGTGACGACTTCTGGGTATCGCGTGAGCAGAACCAGCAGGACAAAGCTCATTTTCAGTGTGCGCGCTCTTTTTTCTGGCCACAAATTTGCCAGTGCGGTCGACCAACAGGTTCGCAAGCTTCTGGTGGATTCGCTGTATGCCAATCCCATGAGCCTGGCGATTGGCGCTGTCTGCGGCATTCTGGTTAGCCTGGCCGCGGCACTGGAGACGCGCGATTTTGCTTTAGAGATGGCCGCAGCTGCGCTTGCAGTAATTGCATTCATCCGAATCGCAATCATGACAGCAGGAAATCACACCAAGCGGACGAACGCCCGCACCCTTGAACTGCTATTTGAATTCGGCGCTTTCGCTTATGCCGGCGCAGTGAGCGCCCTGGCCGCACTGGCAGTCATCAATGATGTGAAGCTGGAAGCGCAGGTTTTGCTTATCGTTGTTGCCGTGGCTTATGCCACCGGAATCGCAGCCCGAAATGCAGGGCGTCCATTCATTGCCATTGGCCAATTATTGGTCATTTTGGTGCCTTTGACCATCGCCCTGCTGATGAACGAAGCACCGCTTTTCCGCATTCTAGGCATAGCGACCTTTCTGCATATCCCGTCTACCATCTCGATCACGCTCAATGTCTACCGATCCCTGCGCGATTCAATCGCGGCCGCTGAAACCAGCGCGCGATTGGCCGAGCGCATGCAGGTGCTCGCGCGCAGCGACGTTGTGACAGGACTGCTCAACCGCGCCGGTCTCAACCACCACCTTGTCGAACATCTGGCTTCGCTTGAGGCCGGTGAGAAGCTCGCCATGTTCTGGATGGACCTCGACAAGTTCAAGGAAGTCAACGACGCACTGGGGCATCAGCTTGGCGACAAGCTGCTGGCCGAAGTGGCGACGAGGCTCAAGAATGTCGCACCTGAAGGGGCAACCGTGGCGCGTTTTGGCGGGGATGAATTCATTGTTGCCTGCAAGGCCCGCGACCGGCGAGGGGTCGAAAAACTCGCGTTGCAGATGATGGACGAGATCACCCGGGCGATGCGGATCGACGGCAATCGTCTGGAAATCGCCAGCTCTATGGGCATCGCTATCCTGCCCGATGATGGCGAAGACATCGACACGCTGCTGCAGTGTGCCGATCTTGCGCTCTATCATTCAAAGGTCAACGGACGGAAGCAGATCAACTACTTCAATCCGGCAATGACTCGCGACTTGGTGCGCCGCCGCGAAATCGAATCCGAATTGCGCCTCGCCCTGCAACGCGACGAGCTGTCGGTTTTCTTCCAGCCGATCATCGATCTTGAGACCGGCCGCATTCGGGCCTTCGAGGCGCTGGTGCGCTGGTTCCACCCGGAAAAGGGTGAACTGCGCCCCGACGAATTCATACCGGTCGCAGAGGAAACCGGCGCGATCATCACGCTGGGCAACTGGATCACGGGACAGGCCGCGAAGGCTGCAGTGAACTGGCCGGATGACGTGACCATTGCAGTCAATCTGTCGCCTGTGCAGATCAAGGCCCCTGGCGCAGCGCTGGGCATTCTCAATGCCTTGCGCGAAGCGAAGCTCGATCCAAAGCGTCTGGAGCTCGAGATTACCGAGACGGTCCTGCTCGATCACAGTGAGAATACCGCCAACTTCATCAACCAGCTGAGCGAGGCCGGGGTGCGCTTTGCGCTCGACGATTTCGGCACCGGCTACTCATCGCTCGGCTACCTCAACAAGTATCCCTTCTCCAAGATCAAGGTAGATCGCAGCTTCGTGTCTGGAATCAATGTCGGCAAGAAGAGTGAGGCGATCATTCGCGCTGTGTCGGGCATGGCCAAGACGCTGGGTATGGAAATCGTTGCCGAAGGCCTCGAATCCATCGAGCAGGTCACAGCCGTGCGTGCCGCAGGGTGCACCTTGGGCCAGGGCTATTATTTCAGTCGCGCCGTGCCCGATTATCTTGCGGCAATGCTACTGACCAAAGAGCATGATGTAATGCCGTTGAAGCGCCGCGTCGTCGGACGCTTGCCAGGCCGTTAATATTGCGAACTATTAGCAGAAATTAGCTGTTGGCGACGGGCGTTTCGCGGTTGCATTGCCGCTGAGAGCGGCCTAGGGCACCCGGCATTCGCTACCCGGCCTGCCCTTTTTGCGGCGCCTTGCAGGCCACCAGCCGGATCATACCTTGCCGCAATGAAGGATCTGTTCAGCCATGGCCCAAACCAAGGGACGCCGGAAGATTGCATTGATCGGCGCAGGAAATATCGGCGGCACTCTCGCCCACCTCGCGGCACAGAAGGAACTGGGCGACGTCGTTCTGTTCGATATTGCCGAGGGGGTTCCCCAGGGCAAGGCGCTTGACCTGCAGCAGTGCGGGCCGGTCGAACTCTTCGACGCCAATGTCGTCGGCAGCAACGACTACAAGGACATCGCCGGCGCCGATGTGATCATCGTCACAGCTGGCGTGCCGCGCAAGCCTGGTATGAGCCGCGATGACCTGCTCGGCATCAACCTGAAAGTGATGAAGGCCGTGGGCGAAGGCATCAAGGCAAACGCTCCCGATGCGTTCGTGATCTGCATCACCAACCCGCTGGATGCCATGGTCTGGGCGCTGCGCGAATTTTCCGGCCTGCCGCATAACAAGGTGGTCGGCATGGCCGGCGTGCTTGATTCGGCGCGCTTCTCCACTTTCCTTGCCCAGGAATTCGGCGTTTCGGTGCGTGACGTTTCCAGCTTCGTGCTCGGCGGCCACGGTGACACCATGGTGCCAGTGGCGGCCTACTCGACCGTCAAGGGCATTCCCGTTCCTGACCTGATCAAGATGGGCCGTTCCACCCAGGAGCGCATTGACGCCATCATCAAGCGCACTGCCAACGGTGGCGGCGAGATCGTCGCGCTGCTCGGCACCTCGGCGTTCTATGCCCCCGCCGCCTCGGCGATCTCGATGGCGGAAAGCTATCTGGGCGATCAGAAGCGCGTGCTGCCTTGCGCCGCCTATGTCACCGGCCAGTATGGCATCGACAACCTCTATGTCGGCGTGCCCTGCGTAATCGGCGCAGGCGGGGTCGAGGAAGTCATCGAGATCGAACTGGATGCCCCGGCCAAGGCTGGCCTGCAGGTTTCGATCGATGCGGTCAAGGAACTGGTCGCTGCCTGCAAGGCCATCGACGGCAGCCTCGCCTGATTTCACTCCCTCCCCAGGAGCGCATTAATGTCCATTCTCGTCGACAAAAACACCAAGGTCATCACCCAGGGCATGACCGGCTCGACCGGCAGCTTCCACACCGAAGCGGCGCTGGCCTATGGTACCCGGATGGTCGCGGGCGTGACTCCCGGCAAAGGTGGCCAGACCCACTTGAACCTGCCGCAGTTCGATACTGTCGCCGAAGCCAAAGCGGCCACCGGTGCAACAGCCAGCTGCATCTACGTGCCGCCGCCAGGCGCGGCGGATGCGATCCTGGAAGCAATCGACGCCGGCATCGAATTGATCGTCGCGATTACCGAGGGCATCCCGGTGCTCGACATGGTCCGCGTCAAGCGCGCGCTGACCGGCTCGGGTTCGCGGCTGATCGGGCCGAACTGCCCCGGAGTGATGACGCCTGATGAATGCAAGATCGGCATCATGCCCGGCAGCATTTTCTCCAAGGGCACGGTCGGCGTGGTCAGCCGTTCGGGCACCTTGACCTATGAGGCTGTCCACCAGACGACGATGGCGGGCCTTGGCCAGACCACGGCAGTCGGCATCGGCGGCGATCCGGTCAACGGCACCAATTTCATTGACGTGCTTGAGCTGTTTCTGGCCGACGACGCGACCCGGTCGATGATCATGATCGGTGAAATCGGCGGATCGGCCGAAGAAGAAGCCGCGCAATTCATTGCTGACGAAGCCAAGCGCGGGCGCAGCAAGCCGATGGTCGGTTTCATCGCTGGCCTGACCG
>JBDSSP010000085.1:0-40541 GCA_039928735.1 Novosphingobium sp.
GTCCGCACCTGCTCAGCGAGACGCTGGTCGGTTCGCTTCAGCGCGTGCTGCCCGACGATGACGATGCGGCGGACGAAATCGGCTCGCTCAGCCAATCGGCTGAAGCCCTGCGGATTACGGCAGCGGCGCCGGTCCGCAACACTTCGCTCGGCGGTGACTACGAAGGCTGATTTTGCGAATGAGTGCGCAGTTTGCCCAGCCACGAAAACTGTGGCTGGGCGAATAGCTTCTCACCGAGGAATTTCGCGCCAGCCCTAGTCAAGTGATGGCGGTCCTGGCTGATTAACTTGCGATCTGGTGTGAACACCGGAACCGTGCCTGTGCCATCATTCAGAATTGCAAACAGATCGACATAGTATCTGGTCGGAATGGCGCGGCGGGCTTCGGCATTGTCGCGATAGATCGGGGCAAGCGGTTTGGTGCGATAGGCGTATCGCTGCGCTTCGGGCAGCAGCATAACTGCGTTGTTGTTGTAGCCGAAGTTCTTCAGCCCCAGCACTACGATATGCGGCACGTGCAGCGCTTAAAGCTGGGCAATGTAGCGCGTCACGCAAGGAATCTCTTCCGCATAGACGCCCGATCCAATGATTACGGCCTGCGATTGATGAATTCGCTTGAGCAGCAGAGGCGATAGCGGATCACAATTGTGGTTCAGTGCGGGCGTGGCAACAATTCCGGTCTCCGCCCTGTTCGAGGGAGCGGGCGCACCGGACAACATCGTCCGCTTCTGCTCCACCAAGCCGGACTCCGATGCTCGATGAGGCGTTGGAGCGGCTGGCGAAACTCGGGAAGCAGTTGAAAGGCTGAACCGGAGATATGCTATTGCATGTCCCCGGTTACGGTGCAGCGCCGGAATGACCAATTAGGCGAAGCTGTAGCTTACCCGCGCCTTTTGACGGGCCCGCCGCATGGCGCCGCCCACCAGACCGAAGCCCAGAATCGACAATGCCCAGGTCGAAGGTTCCGGAACACCCGGCGTTCCGCCGCGAGTGGCACCCGTACCGATCAGATTCCAGTTGATCGACTCGTTTCCGTCGGGGCTGTAATTGACGAAGTCGTAAAGGCCCGTGTCGAGGATATGACCAGAGTCGGAGAGTGTGAACGGATTGCCGTCCAAAAGGAACGACACGATCGGCTGATTCGCCGCACATAGAGCAGTGATGCTCGCCGCAGCTTGGGCCGCGGCCGTAGAACTGCATCCACCGATGCCATTGGCTCCAGCAGCTGTGGGCAGGATTCCGCCAGGGGGCGAGCCAAACGCGTTGTCGCTACTGTCGAAATTGTAGCTAACGGTCTGCGTGAAAATGCCGTTCTGACCGGCACCGATCGTCAGCGGGTTCCAAATACTATAGGTTGGACCGCTCCCACCATTCATTGTCACGGTGAAGTTGGAGATGGTGAACGCGCTCCCACCGCTGTTTAAGATACGGACTGCACCAGAGTCGAAACTTTGCGCCGCAGAGGATTGCGAAACCACCCCCGCATTACCGATCCACGGAGACGGAAAGAACCCGCTGGCGCGCAGGTTGTCCGCATAGCCGGTGAAGACGGAGAACGTGGCCGCCTGCGCTTCGGTGGCCCCAATTCCAGCCGCCATCACCGCTCCGGCAATAGCTGCCCTCGTATAGAAATGCTTAGTCATGTTCGCCTCCAAGAGATCGTGTTACGTGGAAGGTTTGATTTGGAATCGTTGTCCCGCACTGGCGACTCAGCTGTTAACCAAACTGTAAGAAAGACCACTGGGTGTCAAGCCGGATCAGACAGGCACGCAAGGTGCGAAGCTGTGTGTAAATCGACAATTTTAGTGTCTGATTCGCAATGATAATTTCGGTTGAGTACTGAAATGGATATGTCCCATATTGGTACACCGTTCGGAGGCCTTTCGCAGCATTGCCTTGAGTTTGGAGAAGGCCTTTTCGATAGGGTTGAAGTCCGGGCAGTAGGGCGGCAGGCAGCGCAGCGTGCCACCCGCCGCCTCGATCCGTTCGCGCACTTCAGCCCGTTTGTGGCTCGACAGGTTGTCCTGATGACGACGTCGCCGTGACGCAGTTCGGGCACGAGGACCTGCGCCACATAGGCCTCGAACCATTCGCCGTTGATTGGCCCATCCAACACCATCGGCGCGACTATGCCACTCATGCGTAGCACCGCCACCAGCGTGGTGGTCTTGCGGTGACCGTGAGGGAAGCCCATTCGCAGCCGCTCGCCTTTCCGGCAGCGCCCATGGCTCCTGCTCTACGCCGAATAGTTTTATGGTCACGTGTAGGGAGTAAATCTCCGCCTCTACCCTTTTGCTCTCGGCGCTTGCGCTCATCGCCTTGCTCAACTTTGCGGTATCCTTGATCTCCAGCGCGACGGCGGCGCGGCTGCTCGCCGATCTGCGGTTGCGGATTTACGAGCACCTTCAAAGCCTGCCTCACGAATTCCACGAAAACCACCGCCAGGGCGACACCCTCGCCTTGATGACTTATGAAATTGCCAGCCTCAGTCACTTCTTGACCGGCACTCTGGTCAATATCCCTCCTCTGCTGTTGACGGTGGTGGGCGCAGTCTTCCTCATGTTCCGGATCGACCCGCTGCTGTCGCTGGTGGTTCCGATTCTCGTCCCGGCCTTCTATCTGATTCTGAAAATAGTCGGGCGCCGCCTGCGCGGACTAGCACAAGCGCTGCAACAGGCGGAGGCTGACGTTATCGGCGTATTCTCCTCCTACGACAACATCGTCGACCATTGCTGCTTGGCCTGGAACCGCCTCGTCGATCAGCCATGGCGCATCATGACCCTCGGCTTGCGTCAATGGGCGCACGGGTTCTGATCAGAGAGTCTAGTGACCCGAATCTGAAGTTCGCCACATTATGTTGCAAGGTTGGAGCGAGCTTCAGATTCAAGAGGGTCACTAGCACCTATTTGATTCTAGTGTGATTTAAGGCTTTGAAATTCGCTCCGGTGCAAGCCGAAATAATGTGGCGAATTTCAAATCCATCACACTAACAGGGGGTTTCAATGCGTCAGGACAGTGAACCTTCAGTGGAAGAGATCCTCGAATCGATCAAGCAGGTCATCGCGCGCGACAACCGCGCCGAAGCGGCGGAAGAGCGTCAGCGGCGCGAGAAAGTCGATCGGACCGAACATGTCGAAGTCGACGAACCAGTTGCCGAAGAAGTGCTCGATCTCGGGGCCGACTCGGAATTAACTGAAGAATTCGATCCCAGTCCCGAATTTGTTGCCGAGCTTGCGCCAGAAGCACCACTGGTGTCTGACGATGCGCGCATGTCGATGCAGGATTCGCTGGCGGCACTTGCTGTGCTGGCCGAACCGGGCGCGCGCCCCCAGGTCGTGCGGAGCGGCGAAACATCGCTGGAAGGCCTGACTCGCGAACTGCTCCGTCCAGCGCTGTCCGCATGGCTCGAGCAAAACCTTCCGGCTATTGTCGAACGGCTGGTTGCCGCCGAAGTCGCCCGGATCGTGGGGAAGCGCGGCTAGCTGGCGCAGGGATGGACGTAACTGGCTGATCAATCTAGCAGCAGCGCATGGCCAAACCCGATCCCGCGCTGCTTGATCCCACGCGCTACCCGTTCAACTGCACCATCGAGACCCGCTATCGCGATCTCGACAGCAATCTGCATATCAACAACGGCGTGTTCGCCAGTCTGCTCGAAGAAGGCCGGGTGCGTTTTCACCGCGACAGTCAATTCGGCGGCGTTTCAAGCGATTTGACCTCAATGGTAGTCAGTGCGGCAATCGAATATCTGGGTGAAAGCCATTTTCCCGAACCGCTCGACATGTTTGTCGGTGCCTCGCGAATCGGCTCCACCAGCTATGAGCTTTGCCAGCTGGTCATGCAGGGCAGCGATGTGATCGCCTTTGCGCGGGTGACGCTGGTCTGCATGAAAGGCGGCAAGCCTCACGCGATTCCTGCTGAACACCGCGAATTGGCCCAGCCTTGGCTGATGGCGTCATGACTGAAGATAGCCCGCGCATAGCCGCCGCCCGCACCAATTTCGCCGAGGAGGGTTATGACCATACCCGGCGCCACATCTTCCTGTGCGCCGAGCCCGCCAAGGCCAAATGCTGCTCGCGCAGCCATGGACTGGCTTCGTGGCAATTTCTCAAGCGGCGGCTGCGCGAACTGGGGCTGGACCGCGAGGGCGGTGTCGCCCGGACCAAAGCCGATTGCCTGAAAATCTGCGCCGGGGGCCCGATCGCCGTGGTCTGGCCTGACGGCGTCTGGTATCACAGCTGCAATGAGACGGTGCTCGAGCGAATCATTCAGGAACATTTGGTCGGCGACGTACCAGTCGAGGAATTCAGGCTCAGCGTACCGGATTAATCGTCGTCGTCCTCTGCAGTCGGATCACTTATCGACTCGTCATGACCGGTGCCGCTGGAAAGAAAAACCAGCCCCATCAGCGCAGACATCAGCAACATTGCAAACCCGACCATAAGCGCCGTCGCAACATAGATGTGGGCGGAAGAAAGCCCGTTTTCGCGGTACAGCGCGATAAATGAAGCGCCGACCATCAACAGCGTGATAATCATCATAAACCGCATCAGCCGCTTGTAGCGCGCCCAGGCATGTGCGGCGGTATCTGGATCATCAAGGGGAGAGCGGGGAATCATCACCGGAGCCATGCGCCCCGCCACGTCGTGCGGCAAGTGGGTTTGGTTCGATTGGCCAAATGAGCAATTTCGTGGCATAATCGGGATTATTGCAAGACAGGAAGAGTCAGGATGACCGTTGCCCGTTTGATCGAAGGCCGCAATGGTGCGGTTTTCTGTTGCGAAGCTGCCACCACAGTTCGCGAAGCCGTAGCCATGCTCGCTACCAAGCGCATCGGCGCGTTGCCGGTCATGGCGGCGGGGCAGGTAGCCGGAATCGTCTCGGAACGCGATGTCATCTACCAGCTTCAGGCACAGGGACCTGGGGTGCTTGATCGACCAGTCGGCGAAGTGATGACCGCGCCTGCGGTGACAGTCTCTCCTGAAACCGAGGTGCTGGAAGCCTTGGGGCTGATGACCCGGCGCCGCATGCGCCATCTTCCGGTGGTGGCTGGCGGGGCGATGGTGGGCTTCATCTCGATCGGAGATCTGGTGAAATACCGCATCGAGCGGATCGAATCGGAAGCCGAGGCGATGCGGGTCTATATTCAGACGGCCTGACTGCTTGCCGCAAGGCACCGGCGCGCTTACATCGTAACCATGCAAAGTCAGGACATCACGCTAAGCACCTCCGCCGCTGCCCGGGTGGCTGCGATCGCGGCCAAGCAAGCCAAGCCCGCCCGGTTGCGGCTCTCCGTCGAAGGCGGTGGCTGTTCGGGCTTCCAATACCAGTTCGGCCTCGCCGATGTGATCGAGGCCGACGATGCGGTATCTGAAACCGACGGGGTGCAGTTGCTGGTCGATCCGGTGAGTCTTGAGCTGGTGGCCGGCTGCGTTGTTGACTACGTCGAATCGCTGGGCGGCGCGTCTTTCAAGGTCGAGAACCCTAACGCCACCGCAGGCTGCGGCTGCGGTTCGAGTTTCGCTGTGTGATCAAAGTCGCCAGTTTCAATATTAACGGCATCAAGGCGCGGCTGCCCCGCCTGATCGAATGGCTCGAGGAGACCCGCCCTTCGGTCGCCTGCCTCCAGGAGATCAAGACCCAGGACGACGGGTTTCCCGCCACCGAATTCGAGCGCATTGGCTACAAGGCAATCTGGCACGGTCAGAAGGGTTTCAACGGCGTCGCCATCCTGGCTGACGGCACAGAGCCAATCGAAGTGCGGCGCGGACTCGCGGGAGAACTGGAAGACGAGCATTCGCGCTATCTGGAGGCCGATGTGTTCGGCCTGCGGGTCGCCTGCATCTATTTGCCCAACGGCAATCCGCAGCCCGGGCCGAAATTCGATTACAAATTGCGCTGGATGGACCGGCTGCGGACGCGGATGCGTGAAATTTCTGCCGAGGAAGTGCCTGCGATCATTACCGGCGACTTCAATGTCGTGCCCGAGGACAAGGACATCTGGTCGCCCCAGGCGCTGGCTGGCGACGCCCTGATGCAGCCCGCAACACGCGATGCCTATGCCCGCCTGCTCGCTGACGGCTGGACCGACGCGATAGGCCTGCACAATCCGCGCGGCGGGATCTGGACCTTCTGGGACTATCAGGCCGGTGCCTGGCAACGCGATCACGGCTTTCGCATCGACCACGCGCTGCTCTCGCCCGAACTGGCCGGTAGGCTGGTGGCGTGCGGCGTCGACAAGGAACATCGCGGCCGGGAAAAAGCCAGCGACCACGCGCCGGTGTGGGTGGAGCTATCGGATAGCTAGGGCAGTGGCCGGCAAAGCCGGGCTGTTGCCAATGCCATCAACGATAGAAAACGTGGTTTTCGATACGGCCTACCTTGGCTAGTCGCCAGGCCGGAGAAACGAAGGCCGCGTGGAAATAGAGCGCGCCTTCGACCGGGCTGCGCCAGCTACCGGCATGTGCGATCTGCGCGACCGCAACGGCGTTGCGCCACTGCTGCGATCCGCGCGCAATCCCCGGCATACCGCCGCCGCGCACGAACGAAAACTGCGAGGGCTGGAACACCACACCGCAATAGGAATTGGGGAAGCGGCCCGATTTCGAACGCGCGACAACCACCCGGCCAACCGCCAACTGGCCCGACAGGGATTCGCTCTTGGATTCAAAATAGATCGCGCCGGCGAGGCAATTCAACTCGCGCGGCAGCTCGGCCGATTGCGGCTGACTGGCGACGAGCGAGGCAAGGGATATAGCGCGGGTTGGCGTGGGATTGTTCACTGTTGGATTGTTCACCGCTGGATCAGCCACATCGGGCTGGTCAACTGCAGGGAGCGATTCAATAACCGCCGGTTGGGCCAAGGCCATTGGCAGCTGAATAAATCCGGGATCGGCTTGGGTGATGCCCGAGCTTGCCAAGGCAGCAAACGCGGTGGAGGCCAAAGCAATATTGGACGCAAGACGCAATTTAGAACGCATTAACTCAAATTCTTGGGCGGTTACCAGACCTGGCGCAGGCCGAACGAGTTCACATGCCGAAGCATATTCAATCGCTGCAAATCCTGCCGGCTGATCCCCGTCTGCGCGCTTGCCCGGTCAGCCGTTTGCTTTCCCGGTGCCGCCCTCGCGTGATGTCCGGAGCCTTTAAATGTTGCATTGCAACAAGGTCAACCCTTGAGCGGGGGCAATCCGATGAGGCGTTCCCCTTCCGCGATATCCAGTTCAACAATCCACAAATCGTCGTCCTGCTGTCCTCGACGCTCGAGATATTGGTTAATTTTGTCTTTGTTTTCAGAGTCGTCATGCATCGAACAATACCAGGCGCGGCTGCCATCAAGTTGCGGCATGCGCTCGTAGATCCGCGGGTTTGAGCCATTTTCGGTTAGCAGCAGCAAAATCGTCCCAGCCTGTTCCTCGCCGCTCTTGAGCACGGCGGCAAAGCCGCCGCCATTCTGCGCGAGACGGATCAACCCGGCGATTTCCAGCCGGGCAGGCAGCCGTGCGTCAGCACTCACGGCGAGGCCGTGGGCAGAGTGTCGGTATATCCGGCAAGGCTGGACAGGGCGATGCGCGAACGCTGGAATGTGCCGGTACCCCGGGCGATCTCCTCGCCATCCGCGTCGATCAACCGCGATTCAGCAACCAACACCCGCCGCCGCCCGCTTATCCATTGACCCTCGGCTCGCACCAGGCCTTTGCGGACCGGACGGGTGAAATGAAGGTTGAACGAGGTGGTCAGCAGAAAGCGATCGGTCACCATCGTATTGGCGGCATAAAAGGCAGCATCGTCGAGCATCTTGAAATAGATTGTGCCGTGGGCCGCGCCCGCGGCGTGATAGTGGCGCTCCTCAACAGCAAACTTGATGCTGGCCTGTCCCTCGCCGTGGATGCTCAGGGTGGAATCGAACAAGTGGTTGATCGGCGCCGAGCCATAGAGCCCTTCGAGCGCACGCCAATGCAATGCTGCTCCGCTCAGGCCCGCCCCACCTAAGGAAGAATCAGGCAGCGTCGCGGTCGATGACATTGCTGAGCAGGCCATAGAGCACTTCCGCGTCGGATGCCTGCATCAGCGCCGCATGCATGTGCTCGTCGCGCATGGTTCGCGAAATTGCGGCCAAGGCATGAAGATGGGCCGTCCCCGCCTGTTCAGGCGAAAGCAGACCGAACACCAGATCAACCGGCATGGCATCCGCCGCATCGAATATGACCGGCGCTTCCAGGCGCAGGAAGGCAGCAACCGGCCTGCCAAGATCGGGCACGCGGGCATGGGGTATGGCAACGCCCCGGCCAAAGCCGGTGCTGCCCAGCTTTTCGCGTTGTTCAAGGCCAGCAAGAACAGTCGCGGCATCAAGATGATAGACTTCCGCGAACTGGTCAGCGAGCGTGCGCAGGATCGCCTGCTTGCCATCGGCACGGATGGCGGCAACGGCTTCGGGCAGGAGAGTGAAAAGTGCAGTCATGACCAGTTCGCATTCGTACCAGAGGCGCGTTTCCATCAGATGAACGCAAGTGCCGCGGGAAACCCCGCTGACTGCATTATCCCCTCCGAAAACGAAAAACGCCCCAAACGGCCCATTGGAGTGCCGTAGCGGCGTTAGCCAGGTTCGACCCACCCAATCGACCCGTCGCCGCGACGATAAACCATATTAAGCTTGCCGGTGCCAGCGTTTTTGAAAAGCAAAGCATTGGTGTTGCGCAGGTCCAGCATCATGACGGCATCGGAAACCGTCGCTTCGGGCACGTCTACGCGGGTTTCGGCAATCACCACCGGAGCATCGGCCGGGGCATCCTGTTCAATCGATGATTCTTCGAAAACGACATAGGCTGCTTCTTCCTCGCGCACCGCATGAGCGGATTGCGCGTGCCGGTCGCGCAGCCTGCGCTTGTAGCGCCTGAGTTGAGTGTCGATCTTCTCCGCCGCCTGATCGAGCGCGAGATGGGCATCGGCAGCGATGCCCGCTCCCTTGAGAATCAGGCCGTGGGTGACATGCGTGATGATATCGCAGCGGAAGAAATTCGACGGCGCCTTGCCGAAAGTGACGTGCGAAGATTGGGCGCGATCGAAATATTTTCCGACAATCGCGCTGAGCCGTTCGGATGCGTGCGTTTGCAGCGCCTCACCGGTGTTCATTTGATGGCCGGAAATTCGGATATCCATGGCTCACACTCCTTCCAATGCATCGTGCGGAAAACCAGAAACTAACTTCCGCAAACATCGATGCGACAACAATACATTTTGGGCGCCCAGCATCATTCCTGCTTGCGCCGGGACAAATTCACGCCGTGCTGTGCCAGAGCGGCGCCGTTATGGTTACAAGAAACGCTGCGTGTGCAGCCAGTTCCGCTTCGCTGGCCACATGCGCGCGCGGCTCCCGGTATGTGCGGACGACCACGACCCCGGTGACCGTCCTGGACATCGCATCGTGATTTTCTGCCGTCAGTTCCAGCCCGATCTGCCTTCCGCCTCTCAGCTCGACATAGACCTGGCACAGCAATTCGGCATCGAGCAGCGCTCCATGCTTGGTGCGGTGCGATCGATCGATGCCATAGCGCGTGCACAGCGCGTCGAGCGAATTCTTGGCACCGGGATGCCGCACCCGGGCGAGAGCAACCGTATCGACCATGCGCTCGCGCCCGAGAGGTGGAAGCCCGCACTTGCCCAGTTCCATGTTGAGAAAGCCGAAATCGAACCCGGCATTGTGCGCGACGAGCGGCGAATCGCCCAAAAATTCGAGCAATTTCGCCGCACGGCTGGCAAACAGCGGCTTGTCCGCAAGGAAGGCATCGCCCAGCCCGTGAATTGCCTCGGCGGCTGCGGCCATCGCCCGTTCGGGATTGAAATAGGCATGAAAGGTGCGGCCAGTCTCGACGCGGTTGACCATTTCGATGCAGCCGATTTCGACCAGCCGGTCGCCGCCCTGAGGGTCGAGGCCAGTAGTTTCTGTATCGAAGATAACTTCACGCATTAACCCGAGTATCGTACTGGCTGTGCCGTGACGCAAGGGGCCACACTGCGTTTATTTCGCGCTGGTGTGGTGGATTTGAAATTCGCTCGATCTAAATTTTTAGCGCCGGAGCGAATTTCAAATCCTTAAACCACACTAGAATCATATAGTTACTAGTGTCCTTATCGAATCCGAAGACCCTCCGAGCTTGAATTTTTAGGCTTGGGGACTTCGGATTCGGGACACTAGCCACTGCGGGTCAATTCATCCACGAGCTGTTCGACGAAGGCGCGGGTTGCGTCCGGCGGGCCGCCCGTATCGATCACATAATCGGCGCGCGCGCGTTTTTCGGCATCAGGCACTTGAATCGCCATGATCTGGGCAAATTTCTCTTCGGTCATCCCCGGACGGGCGAGGACCCGGGCGCGCTGGGCCTCGGGCGGCGCGGAGACCACCGCGACTGCATCGACCATATCGAAGCCGCCTTTCTCGAACAGCAAGGGAATATCGAAAACGATCAGCCTTTGCTGGGCATTGTCTTCGAGGAACCCGGCCCGCATCGCGCCGACCGCGGGGTGAACAATCGCCTCAAGCCGCTTCAGTTTCAACGGATCGCCAAACACCGCCGCGCCAAGTCGGGCCCGGTCGACCCCTTGCGGTCCGGTAGTTCCGGGAAAGGCTTGCTCGATCATCGGCAGCAAAGCGCCGTCTGGCCCCTGCAGCTCATGCACAACAGCATCTGCATCGAACACCGGCACGCCCGCTTCGCGAAACATCGCGGAGACGGTCGACTTGCCCATGCCTATCGAGCCGGTGAGCCCAAGGATGAAGGGTTTAGTCATGACGTCAGCAGCTTGCGAAGCTGTGCATCGTGATGGCGCGGCGCGGGTTGGCCGAAGAATTTCTCGAAGGCAGCTGCTGCCTGGCCAATAAGCATGGAAAGCCCGTCTATCGTTGCCAGCCCCCGCTCGCGAGCTGCCCGCAGCAAGCGAGTTTCCAGCGGCGCGTATACTATATCGTAAACCAAACCCCCAGGTGCGACATCCTGCTCCACTGGCGGCAGTGCCGGTTGGCCGACCATGCCGAGTGACGAGGTGTTGACCAGAAGTTCGGCCAACCGCACATCCGCACCCAGCGGCTTAGCAGAGCCGGTGAGATTGAATTCTGCGAGCAGGGCCGCTGCCTTGTCGAGGCTCCGATTCTGCAAGGTAACCCATTGGACGCCGCGCGCGGCAAGCCCCGCAAGAACCGCGCGCGCCGCGCCGCCCGCACCAATCACAGTGACCACATTGAAGCTGCGATCCCCCAGCGGTTCGAGGAAACCGGCGCAATCTGTGTTATGCCCGGACAATACACCCCCGGCAGAGGTCACAGTATTGATCGCACCAATCGCCTTGGCCGCCTTGCCAATGATATCGACTTCGGCGAGGGCCGCCACTTTGTGCGGCACGGTGATATTACAGCCCTGCCAAGCTGCGTCTTCGCGTCTCTGCGCGAAATAGTCAGCCAGTTCGTCGGCCTTGACGTGGCAATGGCGATATTCCGCATCGATCCCTAGCTTGCCGAGCCAGAAATTATGGATCAGCGGCGATTTGGAATGGCTAATTGGATCCCCGATCACCTCTGCATAGGGTCGGCTCATTGCGGCAGTTCCCCTAAGCCGCGCAGTGCACCCAACACCGGCAAGAGTGGCATGCCAAGCACCGTGAAATGATCACCCTCGATGCGTGAAAACAGCTGCACCCCGCGCGCCTCGAGACGGAATACCCCAACACAGCCCGCAACTGCCGGCCATTCGGCGTCAAGATAGCTGTCGATGAAAGCATCCGACATCTCGATCACATGAAGCAATGCCATTCCGTCATATTGCCAGAGCACTGCCCCGCCACTGGCCAAGGCTGCTGCACTATGGAGCTGCATGGCCTTGCCCGAGAAGAACCGCAGATGCGCCGCTGCGTCCTCGCGGCTGACCGGTTTGTCAAAGCGGCGACTGGCAACTTCAACCAGTGAATCACTGCCGAGGACCAATGCGCCGGGATCTCCACGTGAGACAGCCTGGGCTTTGGCCGCGGCCAGTGCGCGCGCGATGTCGCCTGGCGGAGAGCGTGCCATTTCCGCTTCGATTGCCCGCTCGTCGAGATGTGCGGGTTGCGCGGTGAACTCCACGCCAGCCGCTGTCAGCATCGCGCGGCGCGAGGCGCTTTGCGATGCCAGAACCAATCTGCGCGGCATGATCATATTGCGCCCTGTCCCCCATTGGGCTCATTATCGCTTTCCACCCGCCGCTCATTTAGCAGATTGATCACCGCCGCCGCCGTCTCCTCGATCGAGCGGCGGGTAACATCAATCACCGGCCAGCCATTGTCAGCAAACATCCGCCGGGCATATTTCACTTCGCTTTCGACCTTGTCCTGATCGACATAGGCTGTTTCTGGCGCCTGGTTGAGCGATAACAGCCGATTGCGGCGCACCTGAATCAGCCGTTCGGGAGCAGTGGTGAGGCCCACGACCAGCGGCTGCCTTAGCCCGAACAAAGCCGAGGGCGGAGGGCTTTCGACAACAATCGGAATATTCGCAGTCTTGTAACCACGGTTGGCGAGGTAGATGCTGGTCGGGGTCTTCGAAGTGCGCGAGACCCCCGCCAGCACGATGTCTGCCTGCTCCCAATTCTCCCAATTGGTTCCATCGTCGTGGGCAATGGTGAACTGGATCGCCTCGACCCGGGCGAAATAGGCGTCATCCATCAAATGCTGCCGGCCCGGCCGCGCTTTGGCTTGCTGGCCGAGTTTATCCTCGAGAGCAGCAGTTACGGCATCGAGCGCGGCGATCATCGGCAGCCCCAGCGCACGGCAGCGATCTTCCAGTCGCACGCGCACCTCGGCGTTGACCAGGGTAAACAGGACGAGGCCTGGATTTGCCGCGATATCCCCGAGAATCCTGTCGAGATGCTGCTGCGAGCGCACCATCGGCCAGAAATGCCGGATAACATCAGCATCATCGAATTGCGCCAGTGCGGCCTTGGCGATCATCTCCAGCGTTTCGCCGGTCGAATCGGAGAGGAGATGGAGATGGAGACGGGACATGGAGTGTGCGCTGGTGCCTGCCTGGCCTGTTGACAAGACCTGCATAAACCACGGGAGGAACGGGCTGACAACTTTACCTGGCAGATCCGTCCCCACTGGGCGTTGCCGGGCACTGTCCTTATGAACATGTGGAACGAGATCCCCACAGGCTGCGGATAGCGCGGATAAGCTCTGCTTGACGCCATTCCTGGGCGATTCGGTGACGCCTGACCCCTGTTCAGCCCGGGACAAATCGGGCAAGGCGCGCTCGTCCCCGATATCCACTGACCAACTACACTCATCAACCTTATATAAATTCTATTATTTTTAGTAGGAAAGAACTCGATGGCCGGTTTGCTGCTCGAAACTTTGCGTGGTTCAAACAGCGTCCAGCATCCGATCTGGCTGATGCGCCAGGCCGGACGTTACCTGCCCGAGTATCGCGCATTACGAGCTGAGAAAGGCGGTTTCCTGCCTTTGGTTTACGATAGCGCTGCGGCGGCGGAAATTACCCTGCAACCTGTTCGCCGGTTCGGCTTTGACGGGGCAATCCTGTTTTCCGACATCCTGATCGTCCCTTATGCCATGGGCCAGGATCTCGAATTTCTGGTGGGTGAAGGCCCACACTTGAGCCCCCGCCTGCTCGATGCGACGCTGGCAAGCCTGCATGCCGTACCCGAACGCCTCAAACCGATCTATGAGACGGTCAGGCAGGTCAAGGCAGGGCTGGGCGGTAGCAGGACCTTGCTGGGCTTCGCCGGCAGCCCCTGGACGGTTGCGACCTATATGGTGGCGGGCGAAGGCAGCCGCGACCAACATGATACCCGGGCATTGGCCTACCGCGACGCGGCGGCTTTCCAGGCGATCATCGATGCGATTGCTTCGGTCACCATCGAATACCTGATCGGCCAGATTGCTGCTGGAGCCGAAGCTGTGCAATTGTTCGACAGCTGGGCCGGCAGTCTTGCTCCGGCAGAATTCGAGCGCTGGGTCATTGCTCCCAATGCGGCGATCGTGAAGGCCCTGCATACCCGCGCGCCCGGTGTGCCAGTCATCGGCTTTCCCAAGGGTGCCGGCGAGAAGCTTCGGGCCTATGTTGCTGAAACCGGGGTCGATGCAGTCGGCCTCGATGAAACCATCGATCCGGCATGGGCGGCAAAGGCCCTGCCGGCAGGCCTTCCGGTTCAGGGCAATCTCGATCCGCTGCTGCTGCTGGCAGGAGGCGAGGAGCTTGACCGGCGGGCGTGCCATATCCTCGATTGCTTTGCCGACCGTCCGCATGTGTTCAATCTGGGACATGGCATCGGTCAGACGACTCCGCTCGAGCATGTCGAACAGTTGATCGGGGCGGTAAGGGGTTGGCGACCAAGGTAAAGCTCGATTATGTTCATGCCATGCTGCAGGTGCTGACAATGACCTATCTATGGCTCAAGGCGGGCCACATCATTTTCGTTATTTTCTGGATGGCTGGGCTGTTCATGCTGCCGCGCTTCTTTGTCTATCATCAGGAAGCCGCGCCGGATTCGCCCGAGAATGCGCAGTGGATCGAACGCGAAAGCAAATTGCTCAGGATCATCCTGTGGCCTTCACTGATGCTTGTCTGGGTGCTGGGGCTGTTGCTGGCGGTAACCACGGGTGCGATGAACCAGGGGTGGCTGGCGGCCAAATTGCTGGTGGTGTTGGCGCTCACTGGCTACCATTTCTGGTTGGCGAGCTATGCAGGCAACCTGGCAAGCGGTCAGCGCAGCCTGACCGGCAAGCAGCTGCGCATGCTCAACGAGATCCCGGGCATTGCGGCCGCGTTGATCGTGGTTCTGGTCGTGGTCAGGCCGTTCTGACCTCACTTCATCGACGAGTGATTGACGCGGTGGGCGCCGATCACTATCGGGCAAGACAGCGTTCCGGAATTTAACCGCCTCACTACTGCGGTTCCAATCTGCTTTCCCAAAGCCCTGTGATTGACCGGCCCCAACGCAATGAACTTATGGATTACAACTAATTATGCATCTCAAAGAACTCAAGAAAAAGACTGCGGCCGAACTCGTCGAAATGGCCGAGGAAATGGAAATCGAAGGCGCATCGACCATGCGCCGGCAGGACATCATGTTCGCTATCCTCAAGGAAGTCGCAGAAGACGGCGAAGAAATCATGGGTCTGGGCACGATCGAAGTGCTGACTGATGGCTTCGGCTTCCTGCGCAGCCCTGAATCCAATTACCTGGCCGGCCCGGACGATATCTATGTCTCGCCAAACCAGGTCCGCAAATGGGGCTTGCGCACTGGCGATACCGTTGAAGGCGAAATCCGCGCGCCCAAGGATGGCGAGCGCTATTTTGCGATCAACCGGCTGACCAGCGTCAATTTCGACGACCCCGATGCAGTCCGGCACCGGGTCAGTTTCGACAATCTCACCCCGCTTTACCCGGACGAGAAGCTCAATCTCGATACGCTTGATCCGACGGTCAAGGACAAGTCGGCGCGGATCATCGATATCATTTCGCCGCAGGGCAAGGGCCAGCGCGCGCTGATCGTGGCGCCGCCGCGCACCGGCAAGACCGTGTTGCTGCAAAACATCGCCAAGGCGATCACGGACAACCATCCCGAAGTGTTCCTGCTGGTGCTGCTGGTCGATGAGCGCCCCGAGGAAGTCACAGACATGCAGCGCTCTGTTAAGGGCGAGGTTATCTCCTCGACTTTCGACGAGCCGGCCACCCGCCACGTTCAGGTCGCCGAAATGGTTATCGAAAAGGCCAAGCGGCTGGTCGAACACAAGCGCGATGTCGTGATCCTGCTCGATTCGATCACCCGCCTCGGCCGGGCCTACAACACCGTCGTGCCGAGTTCCGGCAAAGTGCTGACCGGCGGCGTTGACGCCAACGCGTTGCAACGCCCCAAGCGTTTCTTCGGCGCTGCGCGTAACATTGAGGAAGGCGGCTCTCTTTCCATCATAGCCACCGCGCTGATCGATACGGGCAGCCGCATGGACGAAGTGATCTTCGAAGAGTTCAAGGGCACCGGCAACTCGGAAATCGTGCTGGATCGCAAGGTTTCCGACAAGCGCATCTTCCCGTCACTGGATGTCGGCAAGTCCGGCACCCGCAAGGAAGAGCTGCTGGTCGAGAAAGACAAGCTGTCGAAAATGTGGGTGCTTCGCCGCATCCTCATGCAGATGGGCACGATCGATGCAATGGAATTCCTGCTCGACAAGATGAAGGATTCCAAGAGCAACGAGGATTTCTTCGCGACGATGAACCAGTAAGCCAGGCAGAGTCAGGCGGTGTTAGCACATCTCGATTTCTCGGCCGTCTTCACCGCGGGCGGTCTGGCGATGCTGGCGCAGATCATTATCGCCGACCTGACCATGGCTGGCGACAACGTGCTGATCATGGGCACCCTGGCTTCGGGCCTGCCCGAGAAGGACCGCCGCAAGGTGCTCCTGTTTGGCGTCTCGATGGCGCTGGTTTTCCTGATCGGCTTTGCCCTGATCGCGACCTGGCTGCTCAGCTTCACCGGGCTGGTGCTGGCTGGCGGATTCCTGCTGCTGTGGGTCGCATTCAACATGTATCGCGAGCTGCGCCCGGCCAAAATCGTCATCGCGGACGATCCCGATACCCCGCAGATTGAAGGTCCACCGGCGACCAAGACCTTCCTTCAGGCGGCCGTGCAGATTACCATCGCCGATCTCTCGATGAGCCTCGACAATGTGCTCGTCGTCGCCGGCATCGCGAGGGAAAATCCCGCTGTTCTTTTCATCGGCCTGACCTTCTCGGTCCTGCTGATGGGTACGGCAGCCGGAATTGTTGCCAAGCTGATCCAGCGGTACCACTGGATCGCCTGGATCGGACTGTTCCTGATTCTGTATGTCGCCTTGAAAATGATCTGGGAGGGCTGGCACCAGGTGCACCCGCAAGTGCTGATGTTGATGGGTTAGGTCTTCAGCCGAACAGGAAATTGCCCAGCATCCGGCCCGGCATCAGGGCAAACAGCGCGGCCGAGCATAATCCGATAAATGCACCGCGCATGGCCCGCTTGTGCGCTTCAACATTGCCTTTTCGGATATGGTAGAAACCTAAGGGCAGCGAAACTAGCGTCACCACCGAGAGGATGTGGATTGGCCCGATGTGGCCAGTCAAATCGCGAATCCAGAAGCTGTCGAGGGCGGTGATCAGCAGCAGCAGGGCCCATACCTTGCCTAGAATCCTGTGCAGCGCATCACCTTTCCGGGCATAGTTTACAAAGGCGCCCAGCAGTAGCGCCGGGATAACTGTCAGCAAATGGATTGCTACTGCCAAAGGCGGTGTTTGATAGTCGCTTTGCGGGGAGCGGCCAATGGTGTGGGAAATGCCGATCACCAGCCCGGTTATCACAATGGTGATCGCCAGTTGCATCAATGTTGCGATGATCTTGCGGGTTGATGTAGTGTTCATTTTGGAATCTCCTGTCGGGCAGGCGATTTGGTTGAACTTTTGCAGATTGCTGGCAAGGCAGAGTTCGTGGAACTAAGTAATGGCTTCGTGAATCCGGCAATTGTCTGACGGTCGGACAATTCACGCTTCGTGAAATGGACCGGAAAGGGATTGGGTTGGCGCGACTTGGCACGGCGAATCGTAATGGAGCTGCTGGTGGCCGCGATGCTCGGTGCTTTGCTGGGTATGCTGGGACCGTTTGATACCTATCGCATGGGTGCGGGACCCCGCATGGCCTACTGGGTTTTCTTAATGGTAGCCGGTCTGGCGATCGGTCGCCCGATGGTGATAGCGGGTGATTGGCTGGTAACCGAGACCGGCCTGCCTGTCTTGCCAGTCCGCTGCGTTGCGATTGCAATCGGTGGCCTGCCGATGACGCTGCTGGTCGCCTTGTTCTTCACTGATTTCGATCTCGTCCGGGCCTTGCGTTTTTCCGGCCTGCCGTTTTTCTATGGTCAGGTGCTTTTGATCAGCATTCTGACTTACGGGGTCTATCACACAATGTTCCGGCGTGACGTTTTGGTCCTGTCCGATTCGCAAGTACCTGTTAGTTTCGCGCCACCAGCCGAGGTCCAGCAAGCCGAATCACACTTCGACGCGCGTCTTCCTGCAGGTTTCGGCACACTGCTCGCCCTGAGCGGTGAAGACCACTAAGTTCGCGCGCATAGCGAGACATCCACAACCTTAGTTCTGCTGCGCCTGCGTGATGCCATTGCTGAGCTTGACCCTGCTGTCGAGGGCATGCAGGTCCATCGCATTTGGTGGGTCGCGCGCGAGGCTGTTTGCGGCCACAAAAAGGCTGAAAGGGCCCTACGGCTTATCCTGCGTAGCGGTCTGGAAGTCCCGGTATCGCGCGACCAAATCACAGGCTTGAAAGCCAGCGGCTGGATTTAGCCGACGTTGGCCGCAAAGAACTCCGCAGTCCGCTTCTCCGCAAGTTTTGCCCCATCCAGGTCGCGCCGCGCCCCGAAAGTGTCGGCAAAGCCGTGGTCCAAGCCGGGATAGTCGTGAACGGTGACATGGGCATTGCCGTCCAGCCCCGCGTGCATTGCCTTCTGGGCTTCTGCCGGCACGAAACCATCGGCGGTTGGCACATGCAGCAGCAGCGGCTTGGCGATGGCGTGGCTCTCACCCAGCATCTGGTCGATACCGACGCCATAATAGCCGACCGATGCATCGATATCGGTGCGCGCCGCCGCCATATAAGCGACCTTGCCGCCCATGCAGAAACCTTCGAGGCCCACCTTGGCGACACCTTGCTGGCGGCGGATCCAGTGAATCACCGCTTCGACGTCCTGGATTCCGGCATCGAAATCGTGCTTCATCATGTAGCCGACCGCCTGCTGAAATTCTTCGGGAATATCGGGGTTGAACTCCAATCCGGGCTGCTGGCGCCAGAACACGTCGGGGGCCACAGCCAGATAGCCCGCCGCTGCCCAGGCCTCGACCTTCTTGGCGATCCCGGGGTTAACACCGAAGATCTCCTGTATAACGATGATCGCCCCGCGCGGTGTGCCGGCGGGTTTGACGACATAGGCCGGAAAGGTGCTTTTGCCGTCAAGCGTGGGGATTGATGTATTGGTAGCCATAGCTGCTCTCCTCGAAGTTTTGCCGATGCCACTATGCGCGGCTGATGGACTTTGCCAAGTGTCTGTGTCAGCTTTGCTGCGACGGCTTGCAGCCAAGTCGTCGCGCGGAGAATGGCCATGAAAGTCAATCTGGAGTTCGATTGCACGCCGGAAGAGGCGCGGCGCCTGTTGGGTCTGCCTGACGTCAGCAAGGCCAACGAAGCCTATGCCGAAATGGCGGCGAAGCTGATGAAGGGCGCCGGCAGCATCGATCAGTTGCAGGAAATGGCCAAGCAGATCGCGCCCATGGGCGAAATGGGCCTTAAAATGTTCCAGAGCTTGCTCGCCGGTGGCGCCGCTATGGCGATGGGCGGGAAGAAGAAGGCCGATTAGCCGCTCCCGACAGCAATCCCGAGCTGCTAACGCCGGTCCATGACTGAGACAATTTTTGCGCTGTCGAGCGGCGCGCCGCCTGCCGCGATTGCGGTCATCCGGATTAGCGGGCCTGAGGCTGGCCATGCCCTTGGCGCGCTTGCCGGTAGTTTGCCGAAGCCGCGTCGCGCCTCAATTGTCACGCTATGCGATGCGGCAGGCGAGTCGCTCGACCGGGTTTTGGCGCTCTGGTTGCCCGGTCCTGCGACAGCCACGGGTGAGGACATGGCCGAGCTGCATTGCCACGGCGGCCGCGCGGTCATTGCCTCGGTCGAAGCTGCGCTGGCTGCCCTGCCAAAGTTGCGCCGCGCAACTTCCGGTGAATTTACCCGCCGAGCCTTTGCCAACGGCAAGATTGATCTTGCGGAAGCGGAAGGGCTCGCAGATTTGCTGTCTGCCGAAACTGAATTGCAGCGTAAGAGTGCCCTGGCTCTTGCCGGCGGAGCGTTTTCCGGCACGGTCGCAGGATGGCGAGAGCAATTGCTGAACAGCTCGGCTGCGCTCGAAGCCATGCTCGATTTCGCTGACGAGGACAATGCGGCAAACCTGCCCGAAGATTTTGCCGGCAATATTGAGACGCTTCGCCGCGAAATCGCCGATTGGCTCACCCGTCCCCGTGCCGAACTGTTGCGCGATGGCTTCCGGGTGGTAATCGGGGGACCGCCGAATTCAGGAAAAAGTACATTATTCAATGCTTTGATTGAAAGCGAAGCGGCTATCACCGCACCTATTGCGGGCACTACGCGTGATGTTCTGACCCAAACAGTCGCAATCGACGGTGTGCCATTTCGCTTCGCGGATACTGCTGGTCTGCGTGATGATGTGGAGGATGTGATCGAAGTGATTGGCGTCCAGCGTGCGCGCGCGGCGATGGAGGATGCGGATCTGGTCGTCTGGCTGGGGCCTGAGGGAGCTGGGCCTGAGGAATCTGGACCTGCGGGAACATGGGAACTAGAGGCCCAGGCGGACCGGCGGGACCATGACGTAAAACTGTGTCCGCGTCACCGGATCTCGGCGTTGACCGGTCTGGGTATGGACGCTTTGCGGCGGGATCTGGTTGCTCATGCGCGAGCCGCCTTGCCGCGTCCAGGTGCGGTTGCGCTTAACCAGCGACAGCACGGGCTGCTGTCGCAGGCCGCTGATGCGCTGGCTGCGGCCTTGAAGCAAGACGATTCACTGCTGATCGCAGAGAATTTGCGGCTCGCCCGTTTGGCGTTCGATGCATTGCTTGGACGGACAACGACCGAAGACATGCTCGATGCCCTGTTCGGTCGCTTTTGCATTGGGAAGTGACCGGTATTAGGTAGCACTTACAGGAAACGGGCGTGTCGCCCGACGAAGCGGCGCATAGTCGGCCTTCTCTTGTTTTACTCTTTGATCGGTTTTGTGCCTACAAAGATGTTGGCATCTGCGGATGCTCCACCGTCGCCCATGGACGAACCAGCCCCTGAAAGTGGTGGTTCGAGAGATACAGCCAAGTGGCCCTCCTTCGCGAATGTCGCGAGCATTGATCCAACGAAGACCGAATCAGACCCAAAAATCCGGACGCCCGTAAAGACTGATTGTAAGGGCGTGTTGGTAAGGCGCATATCTTCGACACCAATTCCCGCTTTTTGCAGCGCGTCCATAATTTGGCCGCCCAAAAGGGCACTTTCGACGTCGAGTGTATACGATTCGAGAAAGACCTTTTTGCCAGAAAACGGTTTTAGCGCTGCACTGATATCAGCAAGCGCCTCCGGGGCGAGACGACGCGGTGCTATCTGCTCCCTTAGTCTTTCGGTCGCTAATTTAGCGTCTGCGGCTTTCTTTTCTAAGGCCGCTGCGCGCTCATTCGCACTAGCAATCTTACTATTGGCGACCGCTAGCCCCTCATTTGCTCGGGCAACCTCGACATTGGCATCTGCGGCGTGCGCAAGCGCGTCCTTCCCCTTCGCCTCGGCCTCGGCAGCATGCGCCAATGCTTCTCGTCCTCGCGCTTCTGCTTCAGCGATGCGCCTATCCGCATCTGACTGCACCAGATCGCCGGCATGGTTGGCAGTAATGGTGGACAGGAACCCGGCGGCAACGGCTATGCCACCTGATATTGTGGCCACCCAAAGCGCCGCAACGCTTAAGGACTGCAACCCCTGCGCGGTCAAAGCCCACATTTTCCGGTTTCCAGCATGGCTATGGGCCATACCCGGGTTGATGTGGCTGGGGCTTCTGATCTCAGTATGGGCCTATACTCTTCGGCGCCGTCGGCGCTTAATCCGAAAGACGTAGTGACGTAGCGCCAATGGCCTTCAATGCGGCGATCAGAAACCATGCAGGAAATGCCCCCCGGTTGATTTTCACCTGAACAGATGCCTCGGTTTCCGGCAAGTCCATTTCTGTCAGGCGCTTTGCTAGTTCTGCGTTTTTGACGCCAGCTCGCACCATCTCGGCCTTGAGATGACGTTTCGCTAGGTCGGCCCATTCGTCACTTTTGCCTGCCATGCCATTTCTCGCCATTTGTCGAAAAAACATCATATCTGTTCGTTTTTCCCTTGCAAGTGTTTAGTTGATATCATACATATCTGCATGTAGAACATACGGATATGACTTATGGCACAACACTTCCTCCTTTCCGCCAAGGCTCGCACGATCAGCCTTCGCTCGGTTTACACCATGGGCGAGGACAAGGCGTATGAGACATTCCGTCGCCTCCGCTGGCCGGAAACGGATGGCGAGGCCGTGTGCCCACGCTGCGGTTGCGTCGATAGCTATGAAATCAAATCGCGCCGCCAGTTCGAATGCGCGGCCTGCAAGCGCCACTATTCGGTAACAAGCGGCACTATCCTATCGAACCGCAAGATGACATTCACCGATTTGCTGGCCGCAATCGTTCTGTTCGTGAACGGCGCGAAGGGCGTCTCTGCGCTGCAAATCAGCCGTGACCTCGATTGCCAATACAAGACGGCCTACGTCCTGTGCCACAAGCTGCGCGAAGCGATGGCCCGCGAAGACATCAACATTGAACTGAACGGCGAAGTCGAAATCGACGGTGCCTATTTCGGAGGCCATATCCGCCCAGCCAACAACCGCACCAATCGCGTTGATCGCCGTCTGGCCATGCACCAGACCGGCAAGCGCCAATCGGTTGTCATCATGCGCGAGCGCGATGGGGAGTCGCTGACAGCCGTTCACAGGTCAGAGGCCGCTGGCGTGGCTACAGTGACCGCTCGCGTCCATCCCGGCGCCATCATTCACGCCGATGAGGCTTCGCACTGGGATGTGCTGCATGGGCGCTATGAGGCGTATCGGATCAACCACAGCGAGTCCTATTCGGATGGTATCGCCTGCACCAATCAGGCGGAGTCGTTCTTCTCCCGCTTGCGCCGGATGGAAGTTGGGACGCACCATCACATCGCCGGGCCGTATCTGGCCAGCTATGCTGGTGAAGCTTCATGGCGCGAAGACAATCGCCGGGTTGATAATGGCGGACTGGCGATGATGGTAGCGGCGGAAGCCATGGCATCGCGAGTGTCTCGCCAGTGGAAGGGGTATTGGCAGCGTTAATCGCAGATATAGTTTTCCACAGGGCCTGAACCCACTACATTTGGACAGAATCGGGTAATTCGGCTAATCGCGGTTCCGTCAGTGAAACTGTCGTTTCCTGCGCTTCGACTGCCTTGGCGCTATACGCCGGGCGCATGAGGCGTCCGGGGTGTGAGGGACCAACCCTCACTTCGGCAGGAGACCAGAAATGGTTCTACTGGCACGGCGACGGTGGGGTGTCTTCGTACACGCCTATCGGCGCTTTCGGTACGGTCGGTGGGAGCATGTCCGCTCCCACCACCGCAGCTGGCCTAACTAGGCTAGCTTTTCGTCCAACCTTGGGGCGGTCTTCGGGCCGCCCTCTTTTTTTGCCAATATTGGACGCCATAAATTCTGTCAACAGCCATGTAGCCGCCAATCCACAGCCATTTGGCTGCTTGTTGGCGGTAGATTGGCTGTTATGGTTGGCAGATGTCAGCCGACGATAATCCGAGTCGCACGAAGAAGGTCGAGCCCAGGCTGCCTGAATCCGCATATGAAAAGTTGGAGTTTCTGGCGAAGGACGGTCTTTATGGGAATACGCCCACCGCTGTAGCGCGATATTTACTGACTCGCGCCTTGGATGACTTGATGCGGACGGGTGTCATCCCGCGATCTGGCGCAAGCCCTAAGGAAGGTTCATGATCGCCCAGCGCCCCGGCTGAGTGCTGGCATCATAAGTAACCGCGCCATCTTTTCCTGCGCGAGAACGTGCTGACAATGGTGCAGGCAAGCATCTTCCTCGCCTCTGGCGTGTCTACCTTGCCAAGCTTCACCAGCACACGCCCAGCTATGTCGTTCGCGGTAAGAGGTTCGCCAGCTTCGCGCAGCACAGATAGGGCGTGGCGGCTCCCAGTCCCTTTGGGAACGCCAGCGGGATTCTTGCCAAAGCTGCGCTTGGTGGCGATCTTGCTGATGTCATAGTTTGGCCGAAACATTCGGATGACGGCATCAATATGCGCCAGTTCCATCTCAAGGCGGGTTATCTGGTAGCGGCGCGCCTTGATCTCGCCGTCGATCCGGGCGCGCCTGTCCGTTAGGCCGCTGATAACGTGTGTGTCTGCCATGCCGGGAACATAGTCGCTCGCTCACTGTGACAGGCGCAGATTTTTCCTGTAAGTGCTACCTAATACCGGAAGTGACGACGGTGGACTCTGAGCCGAATATCAGGAACAAGCTCAGCCGGGGCAAATTTACAGCGGTGTTTCTGATCCAATGTCTGGAAGCGATAGGGGCATCATCTTTGCGACTGGACTAGCAACTATTCTGATTGCGTTTGGGTTGGGTATCTATGTCACCAACCTAAGCTATCCAGAACAGGGCGAAGGGTATCAGCCCTATCAGAGCCGCCAAGGCAACGGACCAGAGACGCCGCTTGCCGTCCCCGATCTGACCCAGTCCATAGTGCATCGCACCCCCTGCTATAATCCACAAAGCGAGACTGAAAGCGATCTGTGCGCCCAATGGCGCGCGGCGAAGGCTGCTGAGAATTCGGCCAATTGGACTGAGTGGGGCGTTCTCGCGAGTATCGTCGGCATTTCCCTTTTGCTCTGGCAGATCATCCTGACGCGCGAAGCTGTCGAAGATACCGGCAATGCCACCAAGGCCATGGAACGGCAGAATGAACTTACACTGGCTGCCCAGCGCCCATGGATTGCCATTTCGTGTGAGATTGACCGCTTGGTAAAGAGCGCCAATGCGATCCATTTCCGAGCGGTCCTGAGATACTACAATACCGGCGACCTCGCTGCCGAAAGTTTCGCGCACCACGGATCGGTGCAAGTTGCTCAAAATCAGAGCGTCGGAGAACTGACAAACACATTTTGGGGAAGTTGGAGAGGCAGAAGGGAAAATAATCACCGCGTCCTTCTTCCAAAGGAGACGTATATGGATGGTATTAATGCAATTTGGGCAAGGACCAATTTTTACACCGACCAAAACGGAATTCCATATCCCTATAAATTGGTGGTAATCGCCGCCGCGCACTACAAAATTCCCGGCGACGATAGATGGCATTCTACAGAGCGAAGCTTTATCGTTGGTGTATGGCGTGACACTGAGAATTTCAGTGGGCGCGACAAGATCGAGGTCTTTAATTCCAATGTCCCCGACATGGACTACCCGCTTGACCAAAGGACTGTGCGGGAAATCGAATCGGGCGAAACATCCTAGCGTCAACACACACCGCAAACGATGGCAAGCGCCGCCACAACGCAAACAAACGTCTTCGCGTTGGTGCGTTTGATACATAATACCGGAAATAATTGCGAATAGTAGCGTGTTCCACGTGGAACAGTTCCCGCTTTGACCGGGCTCTGTGCCTCCTCTAAAGGCTCCGGTCATGCGGAGCTTCGACATCATTGTCATCGGTGGCGGCCATGCCGGCTGCGAGGCAGCGGCTGTCGCAGCGCGGATGGGCGCGGCAGTGGCGTTGGTCACTTTCGATTTGGACGCAGTAGGCGCGATGAGCTGCAATCCGGCGATCGGTGGGCTGGGAAAGGGCCATCTCGTGCGCGAGGTGGACGCATTTGATGGATTGATTGCAAAGGCGGCGGACAGCGCTGCAATACATTACCGGATGCTCAATCGTTCAAAGGGCAGTGCGGTGCAGGGCCCGCGCGTTCAGGCCGACCGCAGGCTGTTCAAGACGGCTATCCAGGCATTGCTTAAGCAACAGCGCGGTTTGACGCTGGTTCAAGGCGAAGCAGCAAGTTTGGACTTGCGGGGAGGTGTAGTTGCCGGGGTTCACTTGGCAGACGGCACTCTGCTGTCGGCTCGGGCAGTGGTCCTATGCACCGGGACTTTTCTCGGCGGCACGCTCTTTCGTGGCGAAGAGCGAATGACGGGCGGGCGGATTGGCGAATCGTCGGCGCAATTGCTCAGCCGCCAGCTGCGCGAGGCGGAGTTGCCAATGGCGCGCCTCAAGACCGGGACTCCGCCGCGTCTGGATGGGCGAACCATTGACTGGGCCCGGCTGGAGGAGCAGCCTTCGGACGCTGAGCCCTGGTCCATGTCCGCGATCAACACTGGGCGCCCCAATCCGCAAATTAGCTGCGCCATCACCCGCACCAATCCGCGCAGTCACGACGTCATCCGCAACAATCTACATCGCTCGCCGCTATATTCCGGTGCTATCGGCGCCCAAGGCCCGCGTTATTGCCCGTCAATCGAGGACAAGATCTTTCGCTTTGCAGACCGGGACTGCCACCAGATATTTCTGGAGCCGGAGGGGCTTGATACCCATCTTGTCTATCCCAACGGCATCAGCACCTCGCTACCCGCCGACGTCCAGCTGGCGATGCTAAGAACTATGGCGGGGCTGGAGCAGGTCGATATGGTTGTGGCGGGCTATGCGGTCGAGTATGATCACATTGATCCGCGCGCGTTGCGGCCGAGCCTTGAGGTCCGCGCAATCCCGGGCCTTTATTGCGCCGGGCAGATCAACGGCACCACCGGGTATGAGGAAGCCGCGGCGCAAGGCTTGGTCGCTGGGATGCATGCCGCCGCGACTGCGCTGGACCGTGCGCCCGCACCGCTTGATCGCGCAAACTCCTATATGGCGGTGATGATCGACGACCTGACGCTGCACGGCGTCTCCGAACCCTATCGGATGCTTACGGCGCGGGCGGAATACCGTCTCCGGCTGCGTGCCAATAACGCCACGACCCGGTTGACTCCGCTGGCAATCGAGACTGGCTGCGTCAATCCCGAACGGGGGAAATGGTTTGCTTTGCGCACCGCAGCCAAGGCGGTGCTTGAGCAAGGTCTGGATCGCAAGGTTGGGGCAAGGGAGTTGGCAGCAGCGGACTTGACCGTACGCAGCGATGCTGGCCGATTGCCGTTGCGTGAATGGCTGCGCTTCGGCGGGGTAACGCTGGCGGGTCTTTCACCCTGGATTGATCCCGATGCGCTCGCCGATTCTGATATTGCGGACGAAGTGGCAGAAGACGCGGCCTATGCGCCCTATCTTGCACGTCAGGACAGCGAACTGCGTGAATTGCGCGCGAGTGAGGCGCTACCGCTGGGCGATGGGTTTGCCTACGAGGCGATCCCCGGTCTAAGCCGGGAAATGGTAGAGAGGCTCAGCCGGGCGCGGCCGGGCAGTCTGGCGGCCGCTGGCCGGGTACCGGGAGTAACTCCTGCCGCCTTGGCTGCATTGCTGGTGCATGCGCGGCGGTTGGCAGCGTGATAACCAGCGAAGACGAAGCAAAAAATTGGTTGCGCGCGCTACCTGAATGCGATGACGCGGCATTCAGTCGCCTTGAGCGACTTGTAGCGGCCCTTATGCAAGAAAACGCGCGGCAGAACCTCGTCTCTGCCGCGTCGCTTTCCGCAGTGTGGCAGCGCCATATTGCCGATTCGGCGCAATTGCTGCGTAATGTTCCACGTGAAACATCCTCACCTTGGCTGGATCTCGGGACAGGCGCGGGGTTTCCCGGCTTGGTCATTGCCGCGCTTTTGCCAGACGTTCGGGTAGTCATGGTTGAATCGCGCCAATTGCGCGCGGCCTGGCTGAACCGGATGTGCACGGCGCTGCACCTCGAATCTGCCGAGATTGTGCCGCAGCGAATTGAACTTGTAGAAACTGCGCCATTCCGGGTCATATCAGCGCGGGCCTTCGCACCATTCAGTCGCTTGTTGAGCTTATCCGCAAGATTTTCCACAGAGGACACGATCTGGCTGTTGCCCAAGGGCCGTTCGGCGCAGCAGGAGTTGCAATCGCTCGCCGGATGGCAGCATATGTTCCACGTGGAACAATCGCTGACGGATAGCGAGGCTGGCATTGTTGTCGGCACGTTACATGGTCGGAAGGGGCGCAAGACGTGATCTGCATAGCCATAGCCAACCAGAAGGGCGGGGTGGGCAAGACCACCACCGCTATCAACCTTGCCACCGCACTCGCCGCGACGGGGTCCAAGGTCTTACTTATCGACCTCGATCCGCAGGGTAACGCATCGACCGGGATCGGCATCGCCGCTGTCGATAGAGAGCGGTCTTCATACGACTTGCTTGTCGATGAGGTCCCGTTACGCTCTTGTATCACCAAGACCAGGATCCCCGGGCTCGACATTGTGCCTGCCACGGTTGATCTCTCTGGCGCTGAGATTGAGTTGGTATCAGTCGATAATCGCACTGGGCGACTGCGCCAGGCTCTGGTGCAAGAGATCGGTTATGACATCTGCGTTATCGATTGCCCGCCATCGCTTGGACTGCTCACGCTCAATGCACTGACTGCGGCCGACACCCTGTTGGTGCCGCTGCAATGCGAGTTCTTCGCACTCGAAGGTCTCAGCCATTTGCTGCAGACCGTCGAACGCGTGCAGCAACGCTTCAATCCAGATCTTGGCATCATCGGCGTTGCCCTGACTATGTTCGATCGCCGCAACCGGCTTACCGATCAGGTATCTGACGATGTCCGCAGTTGCCTTGGCGATCTTGTGTTCCAGGCTACGATTCCGCGCAATGTCCGGTTGTCAGAAGCCCCGAGCCACGGCCTGCCAGCCCTTGTTTATGATCACAGCTGTTCTGGCAGCCGCGCTTATATTGCTCTGGCCCGCGAGCTGATCTCCCGCCTGCCGGAGAGGAGGAAGGCTGCATGAGCGATAGCCCCACCAACGCTGTGACGATTGCAGCCGCTGCGGCCACGCGCCGCAAACCGATGGCGCTGGGGCGCGGTCTTGGCGCCCTGATGGGCGAGACTCGCCGCGAAGAACCTTTGGTCAATCCCGCTTCGGACAATGCGGCAGCACCAGCTGCCGGCGGTCTGGCGATGCTGGCCATCTCGCGGATCGCACCGCATCCAGACCAGCCCCGGCGGCACTTTGATGAGGCTGCGCTTGACGAACTGGCCGCGTCCATCGCCGCGCGCGGGGTGATTCAGCCGGTAATTGTCCGGCCGCTGGCCGATGGCAGTTATCAGCTGGTCGCAGGTGAGCGTCGCTGGCGCGCCGCGCAGCGCGCTCAACTCCATGAAATTCCATCACTAATTCGCGAGTTAGACAATCGCGAAATGATGGCGCTGGCGCTAATTGAAAATCTCCAGCGCGAGGATCTCAATCCGGTTGAAGAAGCGCGCGCCTATCAGCGGCTCGCTGACCTTGAAGGTCTGACCCAGGCCGAAATCGCACGCATGGTTGATAAATCGCGCAGCCATGTAGCCAATATCCAACGACTGCTGGCGCTTCCTGACGCGGTCTTGTCGCTCGTCGAAGCGGGCAAGCTGGCAATGGGGCATGCCCGGGCGCTGATCGGTGCTGCCGACGCCGAGCGACTTGCCGAGGCCGCGGTCGCGAAAAACCTGTCTGTGCGTGAAGTCGAACGCTTGGTGCGCCGCGCGCAGCATGGCGGAGCAGTGCGCCGCAATGCGCGCATGGAGCACAAATCAGCCGATGCCGCCGATATCGCCGCAGTGCAGGGCCATCTGGAAGAATTTCTGGGCTTGCCGGTGCGCATCAATGCCGATGCTGACCCGCGATCGGGCGCGGTTACGATTCGCTATCGTACGCTTGATCAGCTCGATTTGATCTGCCAGCGACTGACTGGCGGCGGAATCTGAGCGGGAAACCAAACCTGCCCGGCAAGAGCAGGTCTGACTGATATCGTTCGGTTCGATCAAGGCGCGATGCGAATCCGCTTGTCGGGGCGGGCACGGCGGTGCTGGATAATCCGGCTGCGAAGGGGCTCATAGCGCTCGGTCACCACTTCCTCGACCTGCCATGGGCCGGACTGGTACGTCGTGGCGCTTTGGTAGCTCGGCATCTGGTAGGCATAGGCCACTGCCGGCCGAGTGTAGGTCCGGTAGTAATCGTCGAAATAAGCCTCGCAGTAGTCATAGCTTGGCGCATATCCGCCGTCATGGCGTTGATCGTGACGGCGGTCGTGGCGATAATGGCCGCCGTCATCGTAATAATAGGACGTACGGTGCCGGCATTCGCGCAGCCAGGCATCGCGCGTGCGGCTGTCTGGCAAGAGCACTGAACTGGTCGCGGCGCCGCGCCATTGGGGCCGCCATTCCGGCCGCACATCGGGCGCTGCGGGCATCGGGATGTCATTGGCGGCGGTGTAACTGGCGCCAGCGCCCGGCAATTCTTCCGCTGCAATGGCCGCCGTTGTCGTCAGTGTCATGGCCAGTGCCAATGCGGTTCCCGCACCGCAATTCATGGCAATCGTGCGAAAAGACATAACATTCCTCTGAGCGGCCGCGGGAACTATTCCCGGCCTTAACTCCAAATTTAGCATCGCAAGGCCGATAAATCCAAGCCGTGCGTCACAATCAGTTCAGGCTGTCCCGTATTGGTGCAAAGTTGGGAGCCAAGATGGCACTTGCGATTGCAGCCTCCAGCCTTCGCAATCGTAGCAAGCCCAGTGACTAGTCAAGGCATTGCCGAGCCGCGCTGCACCGCCTATCTCTGCCGGCATGACATCAGGCAAACGCAAATTTCTTGGCTGGCTGGGCGCAATTGTCCTCGTGCTCTTGCTGTTCGGCGTCTGGGTGATGCACGGCAATCCATCAAGCCGCGATCCTGCAGCGACCACGGGCAAGCAGCCCACTTTGGTCGAGGTCGAAACCGAGACAATCCCCTCCGTCGGTCTCGCCAAGACCATCGGTTGGGGCAGCGGCGCGCCGGCGCCCGCGGCCGGTTTGAAAGTAAACCGATTTGCCGAGGCGCTCGATCATCCGCGCACCATGTTGACATTGCCCAATGGCGACGTGCTGGTGGCCGAAACCAATTCGCCACCGCGTCACGGCGGTGGCGGCGGTTTGACCGGGTTCTTCATGAAACTATTCATGAGCCGGGTCGGCGCGGGCGAGGCGTCGCCCAACAAGATTGTGCTGCTGCGCGACGCCGACGGCGACGGGAAGGCAGAGCAGCGTTTCGTCTTGCGCGAAAAGAATCTGGCTTCGCCATCAGGCATGGCTTGGGGAGCGGGCAAACTCTATGTCGCGAACCACAATGCGGTGATGGTCTATGACTTCACCCCCGGCGCGACGCAGCTGAGCGGAGAACCACATAAGATCATGAACTTGCCCGGGGGCGGCAATCACTGGATGCGCAATCTCCTGCTGAGCCCGGACGGCAAGAATCTTTACGCGGCAGTGGGCTCGTCCTCGAACATCGGCGATAACGGAGCGGCGGCGGAAGTGGGCCGTGCAGCGATCTGGGAGATCGACCTCGCCACCGGCAAGGCGCGCCAATTCGCCAATGGCATGCGCAATCCCAACGGCATGGGCTGGAATCCATCGACCGGGGATTTGTGGGCGACCGTGCAGGAGCGCGACATGCTCGGCCCTGATCTGGTACCAGATTACCTCACGACAGTGCCAGTCGGTGCGCAATATGGGTGGCCCTGGGTCTACTGGCGCGACGTTATTGATTGGCGGGTACAATATCCAATGCCCGAATTTCTCAGCGAATATGCTCGCAAGCCTGAATATGCGCTCGGCGCGCATACTGCGGCACTGGGCATGGTGTTTTCGAGCGGCGGCAACCGCATGGGGCCAAATTATGCCAATGGCGCTTTCATTGCCCGGCACGGCTCATGGAACCGCAAGCCATTGACGGGCTATGACGTTGTCTTTGTGGCCTTCGATGCCAATGGCAATCCACTTGGCAATCCACTGCCGGTCTTGACCGGGTTCCTTGCGGCCAAAGGCAAGGAGACGCACGGCCGCCCGGTATGGCTGGCCTGGGACAAGACGGGCGCTTTGCTGGTTTCTGACGATACTGCGGGAATCATCTGGCGGGTCGAAGCGCCCGGAGCGGCGCCGTCAATTGCACCCAAGCCAGTGGTCACGCGGCATTTGCCGCCGCAACGCGAGCTTGATGGCGATCTCGATCGTAAATTCCGCGCGACCATGAAGTCCGACGTTATTCAGGAATCGCAGTAAGGCTCAGATCGCAAGGCCCGCGCGTCCGGCCAGTTCGGTGATGAATTGCCAGGCCACCCGGCCGGAACGTGCACCGCGCCGTTTTGACCATTCAAGCGCTTCCGACTGATCCCAGCCAAGGCCGTAGTTGCCAGCGTAACCCGCAATAATCTCCAGATAATCGTCCTGGCTGCAATTGTGAAACCCGATCGACAGGCCAAACCGGTCGGCGAGCGCGAGTCGGTCGTCGACTGCGTCGCGCGGATTGATAGGGTCATCCTGCTCGGACAGATGGCGCGCGACGATGGCGCGGCGGTTCGAGGTCACAGCGATGCGGACATTGCCCGGCCGCGCCTCGACTCCGCCCTCAAGCCAACTCCGCAATGCGCGCGGTCCGCTGCTGTCGCCGTCCTCGAAGCCGAGATCGTCGATGTAGACCAGGAACTGGCGTTTCACCGGGCGCAGCGAAGTGAACAACGCCGCAAGTGATTCCAGAGCATCGGGAGCGACCTGAACCAGCGCCACTCGCCCGGCGTCCACTGTCTGTGCCGAAACTACCGCCGACCGCAACAGCGCGGATTTGCCCATGCCGCGTGATCCCCAAAGCAGCATGTCGTGCGCGGCGTGCCCTGCAGCAAGGCGGGTGACATTTTCAATCACCGAAGCTTTCTGCGCATCTATGCCGCGCAATAGGCCAGGATCCGGCGCTTCGATTCGGGCCACCGCACGTGCGCCTTGGCGATCCCAGACATAGGCGGGATGGGAGAGCCAATCGTAATCGCTCGCAGCGTGCGGAGCGATTCGTTCGAGAGTGTCTGCGATGCGGGTCAGCAAGGCGGCGGTCGCGCTCATTGCGCCAGGGCCTCAGCATCAAGGGCGTACAACAGCCCCGCGCCGCCCGTTGCTGCTGCCTTCAGGCCATTGGCTTCGGGCACCACTTGCTCCAGAAAATAACGAGCCACAACAGGCTTGGTCCGGGCGATCCCTGCCGGGGCTTCCGCCTCAGCCGACGCGCGCGCCTGGCGCAACAATTGCCAGCCTGCGACGGCGACCGCGCACATTGCCAGAAAGGGCACGGAGCCCGCCAGCCGGTCATCGAGGCTTGCCTGGTTCGTCATCCACTCGCCAATTTTGGCGCATTCTTCCGCTAATAACACCAGACCCGGAGCATCGCCCGCATCATTGCAGATCTCGGCCATCAGTGCGGCCAGCACGCCGCCGCCTGCCATGCCCAGCTTGCGCGTGACGAGGTCGGCGGCCTGGATACCGTTGGTGCCTTCATAGATCGGCGGAATCCGGGCGTCGCGCAGCAATTGCGCTGCTCCGGTTTCCTCGATAAAGCCCATGCCGCCGTGAATTTGCACATTGAGGCCAGTCACTTCCATGCCGACATCGGTGCCCCACGCCTTGAGCAAAGGCACCAGCAGATCGGCGCGCATTCTTGCCGCATCATCGCCCAGATTGCCGCGATCGACCTGTCCGGCAGTATAATAGAGCAGGGCACGCGCGCCTTCGGTCAGCGCGCGCATGCGCAGCAGCATTCGGCGGACATCGGGATGCTCGATGATCGCCACGGGCGATTTGTCGGGTGATCCTGCCCGCGATGACTGGATGCGCTCGCTGGCGAAATGCTTCGCCTGCTGCCAGGCGCGTTCGGCCAGCTGAACCCCTTGGCTGCCGACATTGATCCGCGCAGAATTCATCATGGTGAACATGGCCTTGAGACCTTCGTTTTCGTGTCCGACCAGCTCGCCGATGCAGGAATCATTGTCGCCATAGCTCATGACGCAGGTCGGAGAAGCATGGATGCCGAGCTTGTGCTCGAGGCTCACCACCCGCAGATCGTTTGCCGCGCCAAGATTGCCATCGGCCCCGACAAGGAATTTCGGCACGACAAACAACGATATCCCGCGCGAACCCGCCGGTGCACCGGGGGTTCGGGCGAGGACCAGATGGATGATGTTCTCGGCCAGTTCGTGTCCGCCCCAGGTTATGAAGATTTTGGTGCCTTTGATCCGGTATTTTCCGGCATGCTCGCCTTCTGTAATCGGTGTTGCACTGGTGCGGAGCGCTCCGACATCGCTGCCGGCCTGCGGCTCGGTCAGGTTCATCGTCCCGGTCCATGTCCCGCTGACCAGCTTGGGCAGATAGTGCGCCTGCTGCGCCGGGCTGCCATGATGTTGCAGCGATTCAATCGCGCCGACGGTCAGCATCGGCAGCAGGGTAAAAGCCAGATTGGCGCCGCCCAGCGTTTCCAGAATGGCGCAGGCGAGGCTGAAGGGCAGCCCTTGGCCTCCAAACTCTTCCGGCCCCGCCACTGCATTCCAGCCTTGCTCGACATAAGCGGCATAGGCGGCTGCGAAGCCATCGGGGAGAGACACCAGTCCGTCGTTAACCTTGGCGCCCTGCGTATCGCCGATCCGCTGAAGCGGGGCCCATTCGCCTGCGGCAAACTGGCCAATGCCCTCGACGATTGCCTCAACCAGATCGGGGCTGGCAGCGGAAAAGCGAGGATGGCCCGCGAGCTCGTCGATCCCGGCGCTAACGCGCAGGGCGAAGACCTGTTCGGCGCTGGGCGCGGTAAAATCCATTGCGTGCTTTCCCTTGGCTTTGTGTCATGCCGCCTATAGCGACAGGCAATGGCCGATCATACCCCAGCGCGAATTGTGACCGCGAACGCAGCGGGGATTGCCGAAGCGGCAATACGCCTTGCGGCGGGGGCGCTGGTCGCAGTGCCGACAGAGACAGTCTACGGCCTCGCCGCGCGGGCCGATAGCGATGCGGCAGTTGCGGCGATCTACCGGGCCAAGGGGCGGCCGGATTTCAACCCGCTGATCGTGCATGTTCTGGACTTGGCGCAGGCTGGCGAGTTGGCCTTGCTGGATGAACGGGCGCGGCTTCTCGCAGAGGCGTTCTGGCCCGGCGCGCTGACGATGGTTCTACCCAAGCGAACGGAGGCGCCGCTGGCCGCTGCGGTGACCGCCGGATTGCGCACTGTCGCATTGCGCTGTCCGGCACATCCAGTGATGCGCGCGCTGCTGGAGACAAGTGGGCTTTCGCTCGCTGCTCCATCGGCCAATCGCAGCGGCGGGGTAAGTCCGACTTCGCCAGACCACGTTGCTACTTCGCTCGGCGAAAAGGCTGGGCTGATCCTGGATGGGGGGAACTGTGTGCAGGGCATCGAATCGACAATTATCGCGCTGCGTGCAGATGACGGCTGGCAAATCCTGCGTCCGGGCCCGGTAACGGAAGCCCAGATTGCCGCCATTTTGGGGAAAGTGCCTGACGTCACGCCATCAGGTATAGGGATTGAAGCGCCAGGCCAGTTGGCAAGTCACTATGCGCCCGGAAAGCCAATCCGGCTCGAAGCCAGTGCAGCGAATGGGGGCGAGTTTCATATCGGCTTCGGAGCGGTTGCCGGTCAGCTCAACCTGTCACCCTCGGGCGATCTCGCCGAGGCGGCGGCGCGGCTCTATTCCGCCCTTCACCAGGCTGCATTATCGCCTCAACAGAGCATCGCAGTTGCGCCGATTCCACTCGAGGATATTGGCGCTGCCATCAATGACCGCCTGCGCCGAGCGGCAGCGTAATACACCAACAAAAAGGCCGCCCCTTGCGGAGCGGCCTCTCTGGTGAGCTTGAAACGTTTGATCAGGCCGGAGCGGCTGCCGCCTCTGCCGCTTCTGCGGCCTCAGCCGCCGCTGCAGCGATGGTCGATTCGTAATATTTCGGTGCATGCTCGTTGAGGATCGCGAGGATCTTCTTGAGTGCGGCCGGCTCGTCGGTTTTTTCCATCGCAGCCAGCTCACGCGCGAGGCGCGATGAGGCAGCTTCGAAAATCTGCCGCTCGGAATAGGATTGCTCGGGCTGATCGTCGGCACGGAACAGGTCGCGGGTCACTTCGGCAATCGACACCAGATCGCCCGAATTAATCTTGGCTTCATATTCCTGGGCTCGGCGCGACCACATGGTGCGCTTGACCTTGGGTTTGCCTTCCAGCGTAGTGAGTGCCTCACGCAGGGTCTTGTCCGAGGACAGCTTGCGCATGCCGATCGCTTCAACCTTGCCGACCGGAACTCGCAGCGTCATGCGTTCTTTTTCAAAGCGCAGCACATAGAGCTCAAGTTGCATACCGGCGATCTCCTGCTCCTGCAGCTCGATCACCCGGCCCACCCCGTGCTTTGGATATACGACGTAGTCACCGACATCGAAGGCGTTTGCCTTTGCCGTCATGTATCGTCCCTTCATTGGTTCGGGTGGATCGCAGCGAAGATTATGCAACCGGCTTGCCAGTGGCTGATGCACAGCCAGCAAGAAGTCCCACTGGTTGCACTAATCGAGCTTTGCGACCTTGCCCTTCAACATGCTAAGTGCCCGGTCACGCTGAATGCGTCCCATGGTCGGACAATTATATAACACGTCTGTGGCAGATTTACCAGTGGCACGAGACTTCAGGCGCAATCGTGCTGCTCTTACCGCTTTTTCAAGCGGTCGGCGTCGGCGATTAGTCGCCTTCGCCAGGCTCGGGCGAGAAGAGTGTCTCGAACTTGCCTTCAACGCCCTTGTATTCGTCGGCATCGTCCGGGCTGTCCTTCTTGGTAGTAATATTAGGCCACTCGGCCGAATATTTGGTATTGACCTCAAGCCACTGCTCAAGACCGCTTTCGGTATCGGGCAGGATCGCTTCCGCCGGACATTCGGGTTCGCATACGCCGCAATCGATGCATTCGCTGGGGTTGATGACCAGCATGTTCTCGCCTTCGTAGAAGCAGTCTACCGGGCAGACTTCCACACAATCCATGTATTTGCAGCGGATACAGGCGTCAGTGACGACATAGGTCATGGCTGCAAATCCCCTTCGGCAGCAGTGTTGTTCTGACCCGCTGCTAGAGGGAAAGAGTTGGCCGCGTCAAGCTCCCGATAACAGCTTTGTGCTTCAGGGACGGGGCCGCGCCGGACCGGCAGTGTGACTACGGCGATGACGCGAATGCCTTGGCCTGCCGGAATGGTCAGAACGTCGCCCGGCGACACCTTCTGATGTGCGCGGTCGATTCGTCGGCCATTGAGTCGCATGTGGCCGGCCTCGGCCATGGCTTGCGCCAGTGCGCGCGTCTTGGAGAGCCGCAAGAACCACAACAGCTTGTCGATCCGCATCGCGACGCTGCCAGCGCTAACACTGCACCAGATCGGCAAGTGCGGCGAAAGCGCCGTCGGGCCGATAGGTTGGCGGTGCCATCGATTCGGGTGCCGGGCGCGTCGGACGCCAGCGCCACAGCAGCTGGCCTGGCGGGCCAGCCTCGCCTTCACTCAACGGGCGCGGCAGCAGCGGATAGAAGCCGGCGGTGCGTAGCAGGCGGGCATAGCTTGCGGTGGTGAGACCGCAGGAAATGGCGCGCGCCGGGTCGAGCGCAAAGGCCCGCCGCCCCGCGGCAACCCGGCCGCCGTGTGCCTCGCGAAGCAGCTTTTCCGCCATATCGCGCCGCAACAGTTGTTTGCCCAGCGAGCGATAGCCGGGCGGTGCCGGGCGATTGTCGGCGGTTAGCACCGGCTGCATCCCGGGGGCGGCGGCACGCAGCCTTTGCCCAAGCACGGTGGCCAGCTCATGCCACAACCCCAGCGCCACAGGTCTCAGCATGGCAGGAACGTACAGATCAAGCGCCCCGACCTTCACGCCAAGTCTAGCCAGCATGCCGCGCTGCGCCGGGGCAAGCCGGTCAATTCCCGAAGTGCTGCGTTCGAGCATTCCGCCGGCCTCGACCAGCGTGATCAACAGCGCGCGCAGCTCGGGCCCGGCTTCGCTCGAAAGGCTGGCCGCATCGAGCTTGCGCAGCGGCGCCAGCGGCGAAAGTGCCTTGTCCAGCCAGTCCGCCAATGCTGCCATCAGCGCAGTCCGGGACAACGGCGGCAGGGCTTCAATCACCGGGTCAGCAGCAAGCTGCGGCTCCAGCGGTCCCCGTCCCCGAGCGAGGCGCGCCAACCGCTCGCCTTCCAAAACCAATGCGCCGTGTTCCATTTTCAGGTCCGACGTGCCCGCACGGATCGCCGCGACCAGCTTATCCGCCCGCGCGGCAACCAGCGTGGGCACATGGCGTTCGGCTGCTGCAAGCAACAGTTTGCGATCGCCATGGCGCGCGGTCGAATCGACGACGAACCTGAACCCTTTGAGCTCACCAATGGCCTCGCCATCCACCAGCACCGTCTCATCCTCAATTCGCACCGGCAGGAATGCGGAGTCCGGCCCTAGCTTCTTCATCAACACCGCGGTGCGGCGGTTGACGAAGCGCTCGGTCAGCCGGCCATGCAGTGCGTCGGACAAACGCGCCTCCACGGCCCGCGCCCGCGCTGCCATCTCGTCCCGCGCCACCACCCAGTCCGGCCGCTGGGCAATGTAGGACCAGCTGCGCACCGAAGCGATGCGGGCCTGCAGCGTGTCGATATCACCTGAAGGATTGTCGAGCGCTGCAATCGCCTGTGCGACATAATCGGCGCCAAGATGATCGCCCTTCAGGTCCTGCCATAACCGCGCGACAAAGCGCGAATGCGTCTCGACGCCCTGATTTCGGAAATCGGGCAGGGAGCAGACCTGCCAGAAACGGGCAACTGCCGCAGGCGAGCGGACCGTCGCAGCAATCCCGGGATCTTCGGCGAGGTGTTTAAGAACAGCCAAGTCAATGGCTTGGGGTGCCGAGACCAGCTGCGGCAGACTGGGCGGCGTTTCCAGGTCGGCGATCAGTTCGTCAAGCGAATGGCAGCGTGGTTCGGCTTCGCGCCAGTAGAGACGTGTGATTGGCGGGAAGCGGTGCTCCTCGATGGCGTAGACTTCTTCGTCGGCAAACATGGCATCGTGGCCGCCAGTTCCGGCTAACGTGCCGAACGTGCCGTCGCGCTGGTGCCGCCCGGCGCGCCCAGCAATCTGCGCCATTTCCGCCGTGGTCAGCCGACGCTGGCGCACTCCGTCGAATTTCGACAGGCCGGCGAAGGCGACATGGCCGATGTCGAGGTTGAGGCCCATGCCGATCGCATCGGTGGCCACAATATAGTCCACTTCACCAGACTGGTATAATGCTACCTGCGCGTTGCGAGTCTGGGGGCTGAGCGCACCCATCACCACCGCCGCCCCGCCCCGAAAGCGCCGCAGCATTTCGGCGATGGCGTAAACTTGCTCAGCCGAGAATGCGACGATGGCACTCCGCGGAGGAATGCGGGACAGCTTTTGTGCTCCGGCATGGCGTAGCGTCGAAAAACGCGGGCGGCTGACCATCTCGGCCTCGGGCACCAGCGCCTTGACCATCGGCGCCAGTGTGGCCGATCCCAGGATCATGGTCTCCTCGCGGCCGCGCGCGTTGAGCAGCCGGTCAGTGAAGATATGGCCGCGCTCACGGTCGGCAGAGAGCTGGGCCTCATCGAGAGCGACGAAAGCGAGGTCGGCATGAATCGGCATGGCTTCCGCTGTGCACAGCAGCCAGCGCGCGTCCTTCGGCTCGATCCGCTCTTCGCCAGTGATCAGCGCGACCCGGTTCTCGCCCTTGATCGCGCAAACCCGGTCATAGACCTCGCGCGCCAGCAGTCGCAGCGGAAAGCCGATCGCCCCGCTCGAATGGGCGCAAAGTCTTTCGATGGCGAGATGGGTCTTGCCCGTGTTGGTCGGGCCAAGCACTGCCTTGACGCGCGAATCGGTCGGTGCACGAGAACGAGCAGGCATTCGAATGGCCATTGCGATAATCAATGTGGCATCGCCGCCCGGCACCCGCAAGACTTGGGCCTGTCGCTAACCGCTGAATGCCTGCCATTTGTGCCCCGAATTCAATGAAAATTAACCCTGACGGGTCACAAGGTCACCTGAAGCAGGGCCGGCGCAGTGCGGCCTTGGCGCGAGGGAATGGCAGTCTTGTTCAGGCAGCGCGATCAGCTGGAAGCAGGTCAGGGCGGCCCCGCGGCGCTCTCGGCCGCGCTGTCCTTCGGTCAGATCGTGGCGGAACCGATCCTGCCCAAGCCGTGGTTGCAGCGTTATGCAGACTGGAAGGCGTGGATAGAGGGTCATTGCCACCGCATCGATCTTGCCCCCGATCTGGCCGAGGAAATCGGCAGTGCACGCTGGCTGCGCGGGCTTGGCACCATGGTCGGCCTGGCAGTGGCGGCGCTATCGTTCTGGCCGGATTTCAGCTCTGTCGAAGCTGCGACTACCATACCCGCCGATCCCGCCACCCGTGACGAATTTCGCAGTCAGATGATCATGCCGCTGGCCTTGGGAGCCGATTCAGGTCGCCGGATGGGCGCAGGCGCGGCGGTGCAGACGCTAACTGCAGTGGCTGAGCGTCCCACCATCCAGATGGTTTCGACGCTGGGGCAGGGTGACAGTTTTGCCCGCATGCTGCAACGTGCCGGGGTCGGCGGCGGAGACGCCGCGCGCGTTTCCGAACTGGTCGCGGCCCAAATGTCGCTGGATGAAATCGGTACTGGCACCCGCTTTGATATAACGCTGGGCCGCCACGACGCCTCGGGCGGGCCGCGTCCGCTCGAAAGATTGAATTTTCGCGCCCGCTTCGATCTCGATCTGGCTGTCGCGCGGACTGGCGGCCGCCTCGCCATGGCGCTGCATCCGCTTGCGGTCGATGCCTCGCCGCTGCGGATCCGCGGAATGGTCG
>JBDSSP010000086.1:0-14475 GCA_039928735.1 Novosphingobium sp.
ATCGCGCGCAGCCCCTTCCTGGTCATGGCGACGGAAAACGAGGCTGGACTCGACCTCAGCCCCAAGGGTGACGATCCCGGTTTCGTGCATGTGATCGATAGCAAGTCCCTGCTGGTGCCCGAGCGCAACGGCAATCAGCTCAAGATGGGCCTGCGCAACATTCTCGCCAACGGCCGGATCGGGCTGATGTTCTTCCGCCCGGCCACTGGCGACGTGCTTCGCGTGGTTGGACGGGCCGAACTGTTCGACGATCCGGAGCTGTGCGAGCGACTGACCAGCCACGGCAAACCGGCAATTCTGGCAATCCGCATCGCCATCGACCGGGCCTTCTTCCACTGCCCGCGCGCGATCCTGCGTGCGCAATTGTGGAAGAGCGAAAGCTGGGACGCACCTGAGCCGGTCAGGATGGGCAAGATCTACGCGGCAGCGCTCGCCCGCCCCGAAATCGAGGAATACATCGATACGATTGGCGAGGAGCGCAACGACGAGCTGTGGATTTAATACGTTGCATCTAACCACCAATCGTTGTGTAATTTAATGCGCAATACACTTGACTCCGCCATCAGATTGCGCAATATTATGCGCACTCTTCGAGAACTTTGAGATAGGCAGCAGTCGCAACTTGATCAAGGATCTCGAAAAGGCCGGATGGTCGCTTGATCGAGTATCGGGGAGCCATCACATTTTTGTGAAGCATGGCATGTTGTCGATTTCCGTTCCGCATCCCAGGACTGACCTTGGACGAGGCATCGAGCACGCATTGCGCAAGGCAGCTGGCCTTAAATAGCAAACCTTATTCAGGATTGAGCTGATGACGATCTATTTCGCGGAACTCCATGTCGATGCGGGTGGGATTGGCTTTTCGATTCCCGATCTTCCAGGCTTTGCGGCACATTATCAAGGCGAAGATATTGCCAGCGCCGTAAAGATGGCAGAGTCCGTCCTGCGCGACTGGATTGCTTCCAATATGGATCGAGGAATCGAAATTCCGCCTGCGCGAACGATTTTTGAAGTTGGATCGGAATTCCGCAAAGACATCGGCGAAACGGGCGATTTGACGTTGATCGGCCTGCGCGCGCGATTCCCTGCCCGGCGCGCCTTGAGGGTCAATCTCAGCGTCGATGAGCGGACTCTCGCAGTCATCGACGAAAAGGCAGCAGCCCGTGCAATGACTCGTTCCGCTTTTCTGGTTGAGGCGGCAATGGCATTTGATTGAACGCCATGACCATTGCCTTTCAGCCTTCCCTATTTCTCCCACTTCCCGTCGAACAGCCTTGGCGCGCTCATCCCCATGAATTCCGCCAGGTTGCGGTGGAGGTTGATGACCTTCTGCTCCTGGTGCGGATTGGGTATGGGGCCGCGAAAGCCGCTTGATTTCATGCCCTTCTGGACAAATTCCATGTTGGAGAAATCCTGCGCAAGCACCGAGCCCCAGTTTTCTCCCGTGGCTTCGGCATAGACCCATTCGGTTTCCGGCGCTTCGCCTTCAGGAAAACGCTCGAGCGCATAGCTTTCGAATATGCACTTGTCGGGATCGTTGCCATAGGGGCGGACGCGGTAGCTCGGGCCCGCAAATGTCACGCCGTGCAGGATGTTCTGGTTAGGGAAAATGCCCCAGGCGAGGCCGGATTCGGCCCGGATTTCCGGCGGAATTTCAGGCCAGATCACGCCGCGGGCGGCATCGTCGCGCCTGGCGGATTCCTGCCAGTGAGCGATCACTTCAGCGGGGGTTGCGCCATCGGGCAACTCGTCCTTCAGGCGGCTCGCGGCTTTGACCAGCACTTCTGTCGAGGCGGTGAAATTGACCGTCTCGTAGTTCTCGCGGATCAGCTCGTAGGTCGATACCCGCGCATCGTCGCCTTTGCCGGCGCGGACAGTGCCCGAGCTTTCGGCCATCTTGAACTGCTCGTCGCGAGTGTCGTAGAGGCTGACCGAGTGCCGACCATATTGCTTCGAGGCCGCATAGTAGTCGCCATAGGCGAGCAGCTGGGTGTGGGTTCCGGCGACATGGTAGGGTTCGAGGAAGGCCTCGATCGCCACTTTCCAGTTGCACGGATAGATCGCCCATTGGCGCCACTTGTAGCTCATCTTGTCGATCTCGAAGTAGTCGAGAATCTCGCCGGCGCGGCCCAGCCATTCCTTCAGGCTGACCGAGGTGGGATCCATGTTGATGTAGATAAAGCCGGCCCAGGTATCGACCTTGACTTCGGACAGGCAGGTATTCTCGGGCGTCAGGATTCCGTGCCAGTCCTGCGGATCGAGAATGTAGGTGTTCTTGCCGTCAAGATCGTAGGTCCAGCCGTGGAAGCCGCACACGAAATTCTTGCGCATGTTGCCGCGCACGGAGTGGACGCCGCCGGGAACCATGTCCGGCACCGAGATCAGTTGGCGGCCGCGATGCGGGCAGACGTTGTGGAACGCCTTGAGCGTGCCATCGTCCTTGCGCAGTACGATGATCGATTCGTCGGCGACATTGTAAGTCAGCCAGTCGCCGGGATTGGGCAGGTCGCTCTCGCGCTCGACCATCTGCCAGATCTTCGGCCACAGCTTCTTCTTCTCGGCCGCGAGATAGTCGCGGCTGAGGAAGGCTTCGGTCGGATAAGTGACCTGCCGCTCCTTATCCATATCCTCAGTCGTGATGTTCGGCACACCGACTTGTGACATCTCGTTCATGGCGTTCTCTCCAATCTTCAAACCACCCCGTTCCGGGACGTTTTTTCCGCTCAGCTCAGTTCCAGGCCTTCCAGCTTGCCGTCCGCCTGCCAGTCGCCCAGCATCTTCTGGAATGCATCCCAACCGAGGCCATAGCCGCGGAACAGCTGCCAGGGGGCGCCTTTCTGGCCTTCGTTCGAGAAATAGCTGGGGGTGCATTCAGCCTGAAAGGCGGAGGTGTCCATTTCGACTTCATTGAAGTGCTTTTCATAAGCCGCCTGGGCTTCGGCGCTGGGCTCGGCGACATGCTTGCCCCGGCGCAGTGTCTCGGCAAGAATATAGGCCGAATGATCGCACTGCTTGCCGAACTGCTCCGTCACCGAGCCGTTCAGCGCGCCCTGAATATAGCCGATGACGAACAGGTTGGGGAAACCGCGCGCCATGTTGCCCTGGAAGGTGTGCGGGCCATCGCGCCAAAAATCATACAGCGACTTGCCGTCGCGGCCATTGATCGCCTCGAAACCCCAGCGCTTTTCGAGCTCACTCGAAACCTCGAAGCCCGAAGCGAAGATGATGCAGTCGACTTCGTATTCGACGCCATTCTGCATGAAGCCCTTCTCGGTGATCTGCTCCAGGCCTTGGGTCTCCGAGGTATCGATCAGATGGACATTGGGCTGGTTGAAGCAGGGGTAGAAGGTGTCGCTGGAGAGCGGTCGCTTGCACAGGAAGCGGTAATAGGCCTTGAGCTTTTCAGCTTTCACCGGATCCTTGATCGTTGCATCGACCCGGCGGCGGAAGCGTTCCATCACCTGATAGTCAACCACTTCGCGCCGCTCCATGAACTCTTCCATGGTGCCGGTGGTCATCGGTTCTGCAGCGTTCCAGGTCGCCAGGTTGCGGTTGATCTCGGTCCAGAAATCGCAGACCAGGTCTTCTTCGCCAGGCAATGGCACTTCCTGCGCAAAGCGCTGGAAATTGGCGATGCGTTCTTTCTGCCAGCCGGGCTTGAGGCTCTTCATCCAGGCTTCATCGGTCAGCGGATTGGGCCGGGTATCGACGCAGCTCGGGGTGCGCTGGACGACATAGAGCTCCTTGGCATATTGCGCGAGGTGCGGCACCGCCTGAATTGCGGTCGCGCCGGTGCCGACGATGGCGACGCGCTTGTCCCTGAGCTTTTCCAGTACCGGGTTGTCGCAAGTGCCGCCGGTATAATCGTATTCCCAGCGCGAGGTGTGAAACATCTTGCCCTTGAATTTGGCGATACCGCTGATCCCGGGCAGTTTGGGCATGTTGAGCACGCCCCCGCCCATGATGACGAAGCGCGCGCGGAAGTCGTCGCCGCGATCGGTCCTGACGTGCCAGCGCTGGATCGTATCGTCCCAGATCAGCGAAGTGATCAGCGTGTGGAACACGGCCTGCTCGGCAAAGCCATGCGTTTCGGCCATGTGGCGAATGTAGCCCATGATTTCCGGCCCCGGCGCGAAACGGCGCGAGGGCATGAAGCCGCTCTCCTCGAGCAATGGCAGGTAGCAGTAGCTCTCATTGTCGCACTGGATTCCGGGGTAGCGGTTCCAGTACCAGACGCCGCCAAAATCGCCCGCGTGGTCGATATTCCGGAACGAGGTAATGCCTTGCTGCGTGAGGTAATAGCTCGCCATAACCCCGGAGAAGCCTGCCCCGAGCACCGCAACATCGAGATCCTCGACCATCGGATCGCGCGGGGCCACCGCCATGTAGGGGTCATGGTTGTAGAGATCGTGGAGATCGCCAGGGCCATCATTGATATATTGCGCACCCGCCTGGGGGTTGAGCCGCTTGTCGCGCTCGGCATAATATTTCGCGCGCAGCGCCGGAATATCGATCTCTTCGCGCGGCGGGACGTCGGTAACGTGGCAGTCCATGGTATCCCTCTCGATTCGTTGGTTCTGCTATGCTGCGATTGGCAAGCGTTGGCAATTGCATGGCTCTATGCAAAGTGTAGCTGAACAAGCGATGAGAGGATCGGCATCATGACGGCAATCAAGGGCAAGGCAGCAGTAGTCACCGGCGGCGGCAGCGGCATTGGCGCAGGCCTCGCAAAAGAGCTGGCCCGGCAGGGTGCGAGCGTGGCAGTGACTGACATCCTGCTCGACAATGCCCGGAAGGTGGCCGATCAGATCAATGCGAGCGGCGGCAAGGCCGTGGCAATCCAGTGCGACGTTTGCGACCGGGCATCGATCGCCCGGATGCGCGACGAGGCGACCGCGGCGCTGGGGCCGATCCAGCTGGTCTTCGCCAATGCCGGGGCTACAAGTTTCGACCCGCTGATGGAAATGTCGGACGAAGACGTCGACTGGATCCTGACCGTCAACCTGCACGGGGTGATGAACACCACCAGAGCCTTCCTGCCCGGCCTGATCGCGGCGGGCGAAGGGCATGTCTGCGCCACGGCTTCGATGGCAGGGCTTTTACCGGGCTGGATTCCGGTGCATGTACCCTATTCGGCGGCGAAGGCCGGGATCATCGGCATGATGATGAATGTGGCGCTCGAATTGAAGCCGCATAACATCCACACTACCTCCTACTGCCCCGGCGGCGTGGCCAGCGGGATGAAGGCCAACAATGCGACCTATCGCCCGGCGAAGTTCGGCGGCCCCGGCGAGGGCGAGGTCCATGTCGGCGACGTCAATCACGAGCAGACCAGCCTCGCGTTCTTCCGTCCCGAAGACGTTGCGCCGATGGTGCTGGATGCCGTGCTCCACAACCGCGCCTTCGTGTTCGACCATCCCGAACAGCGCGATCTGTTCCGCGAGACGTATGCTTCAGTGGTCGAGGAATGCTATGATGCGGCGGAGGCCTGGGAGCGCGACCATGGGCGGCCAGAGGCCAATCCGCATGGGGCGAAGCTGATGCCGGCGGAGTAGCGTTTCAGGCTGCGGCGAAGCGGCCCGCTGCCTCGGCAATCGCTTCGTGCACCGTCGTCAAATCCTCGCCCGAGATGCAGTAGGGCGGCATGACATAAACCGTGTTGCCAAGCGGACGTAGCAACAGGCTGTGTTCGAGGAAGAACGCCTTCAGCTTCGGCCCGACATCGGCCAGATAACCTGCATCACCGGTCGCAAGATCGACCGCGATCATAGTGCCGCACTGGCGCGGGTTCAGCAGGCCCGGCACGCAAGCCAGCGCGGCCAGCCCCTCTGCCTGCCGCGCGGCGAGCATTGAGATCCGTTCCGGCACTGGCTCGTCGCGCCAGATGTCGAGGTTGGCCAGCGCCGCAGCGCAACCGATCGGATTGGCGGTATAGCTGGAAGAGTGGAAGAACTGCTGGCTGCGGTCAGTCGAGTAGTGCGCATCATAGATCGGCGGTGTGGCGAGGGTCACAGCGAGCGGGACGGCGCCGCCGGTGAGGCCCTTGGACAGGCACATGATGTCCGGCACCACCCCAGCCTGCTCGCAGGCGAAAAGTGTGCCGGTGCGGCCCCAGCCCGTCATCACTTCGTCGGCGATGAACAGCACGCCGTGCTTTGCGCAGATCGCATGCATCGCTGCCAGAACGTGGGGCGGATAGACCAGCATGCCGCCCGAGCCGAGGATCAGCGGCTCGACGATGAAAGCAGCGGCGTCGCCGTGCGCGCATGCCGCTTTCAGCGCATCGAGCGTTTCCTGCTCCGCGCCCGCAGCGGGGAAGGGCACCGCAGTCACATCGAACAGCAGCGCCTGATAGGCTCGGCTGAACACCCCGCGCTCACCGACCGACATGCCGCCGAAAGTGTCGCCGTGGTAAGAGTGTTGCATGACCACGATCTTGTGGCGCGGCTCGCCCCGGTTGGTCCAGTAGCCCAGCGCCATCTTGAGCGCGACTTCGACGCTGGTCGAGCCGCTGTCCGAATAGAATACGTGATCGAGCGCCAGTTGGTCGTTTGCGGGGGCGATTGCCACCAGTCGCTGCGCCAGTTCCTCAGCCGGCCCGTGCGTCCAGCCGGCGAAGATGATCTGGTCGAGCGTCTCCGCCTGCTCACGGATCGCGGCCACGATCCTGGGATGGCAGTGTCCGTGGGTAGTCACCCACCAGCTGGAAATGGCATCGATGATGCGGCGGCCATCGGCGGTGTGCAAGATGGCGCCCTCGGCACGGGTGACGAGCGGGATTGGTTCCCCAAGGCCGTGCTGGGTGAAGGGGTGCCAGACGGGCGAAGTCATGCGAAGGCCGCAGTGTCGATATGGGCAGCGAAGGCTTTGGCAAGCGTATTGGAATTTAGCGGCTCAAGGCGGGGCAGACGGCCAAGATGCCGCACAACGCCGATGCGTGCGATGGCCTCCTCTGCCACCGGCTCAGCGTCTCCGGAGAAGACAACGCCCAGCACCGCAATGCCTCGCGCGTGCAACGCTTCGAGTGACAGCAGCGTGTGGTTGATCGTGCCCAGTGATGTGCGCGCCACCAGCACGACTGACAGTCCCCAGCGCGCGAACAGATCAACGGCGAGCAGGCCGTCGGCATGAGGGACGAGCACTCCGCCGGCGCCTTCGACTACCAGTGGACCTTCGCCAGCAGGCAAAGCGAGCCGCGCCAGCTCTATCGTGACGCCATCAATGCGCGCGGCTTCGTGCGGCGAGCAGGGCGTGGTGAGGCGGTAGCCCTCGGCCAAAATCGTAGCCCGTCCGCCTGCGAGCCGGGCAACTTCGACGCTGTCTGTCTCACCAGTCAGCCCGGCCTGTACCGGCTTCCAGTAGTCCGCGCGCAAATGCGCGGCGAGACCGGCGGCGAACACGGTCTTGCCGACACCCGTATCGGTGCCGGTAACTATGAAGCGGCGGGGTCCATTCATGGTGCAGCTATGCCGCTGGCGAACTCGCGCGTCGAGGCCCTGCTGCCCGAAAATGGCCAAATACCGTCAAAAGGTACGATTGCGTACCACGCAAAACTGCCAGTAGCCCGAAGCCAGCGGGTCAGGGCAAGCGCATGGGTTTGCGTCAAGGGGTCGGCATGCCCTCGCCCGGCTGCATGATTTCGAAGACATTGCCATCGGGGTCGCGGCAATAGGCGGCGCGCATGCTGCCGCCGTTGAAGGTTTGCAGGCGGCCGTGGATCGGAACTCCGGCCGCCTTGAGCGTGTCATAGGTCGCCTGGACATCGTCGACAGTCAGGCCGAAGTGCGAAATGCCCCGGTCGCTGACCGGATAGGCCGGGTCCTTGGGTTTGCTTTCCGAGAACTCGAACAGTTCGAGCCACAGGTTGCCCCCGGCGATCATGCACATCCGCCCCTGGACTTCGGGGATGTCCATGATTTCGGAGAACTGCGGCCCGCTGAACGGGAACGGATCGCCGAGCGGCTCCATACCGAACATGTCGCGGTAGAATGCCATGGAGCGATCGAGATCGGTGACGGAAATGCCGACATGGTTGAATTTCATGGCTTTTCTCCGACTTATAGTGCGCGCGCGGTGCGGAAGTGTTCAAGGACCTGCGCGCCGTCCGCGCCAGCTCGCATCTCAGGCAGGGCGCTGCCGCGCGTAGCAATCAGCACGTCGTCGATGGCGAAGCTCTTGCCGCCGGCTTCGAACGATCCGTCCATCACGAGCGCCCCGTAGGCATCGCCACGGTTGCAAGCTGCGATGCTCTCGCCGGGCGCCAGCACAGTGAGGCGGACATGGCCGCGATCGGGATCGGCGGGATCGCCGAGTTCCCACGACCAGCCAGGCGCGAGCTTGCTCTTCCACATGCCTTCCGCGCCCTCAAGTGACAAGCTGGAATGGCCCTCGTTGCGTTTGTTCACGCCCTCGCGCGGCTTGATAACATGATTGCCCCAGCGCAGGGTCGGATGGTCGTCGTATTCAGGGCCATAGCCACCGGGAGACAGCGCCATATCGCCGAAAATCTCCAGCAGGCGGCAGCCATGCGGACCGATCAGCAGCGGGCCATATTCGATTGATGGTGCGGCGACGAACACGTCGCCAGGTTGCATGTACCAATCGCCCAGCAGGCAGCTACCCTCGACGATGACGACGACGGTCCAGCAATCGTGCCAGTGCATCGGCCACAGCTGGTTGGGCGGCATGCGGATATCGGGCACCAGCATCTGGAAAGCGTCGCCTTCATCGCCGAGGATGAAGTTCTCACTCCAGGTCTGTCCGCCGGGGATATCGTTCGCGACCACGTTGTCGGGTCCGGCCCGGCCGCCGGGATAGAGCCGCCGGAGTGAGACCCCTGGGCCGATCTCCTCAAGATGAAAGGGTTTCTCCGGGACCATCGAGCGAATGGGCGCGTTCATGACATCTTCTCCATGGTTGGCTCTGTTGGCCTGATGGTGGCAACATGGCCTGCCATTGACGAAAGAATCAATGGGAGATTGACAGTCCGGCGTGCTCCCGCACTATGCGCCCCACAGGCAAGGCCAAGCAATGGTCCGCCGGGGAGAGTAATGACAGACATGGCGATTGATGAGCGAGCCGGGGGCACAGTCGCCCGGGCGCATCTCGATCCGGCAACGGGCCGGATGCTGTTTGTAGACGTTATCCGCAAGGGCGATGGCCCGAGCATAGAATGTCGCCCCGACCGATGGGCGCGAGCAAAGGGCTTTGGAGCAGGGCACAACTTGCGAGGCCAAGCGGGAGAGAGAGCATGAGCGGTCTGGATCTGGTCATTCGCGGTGGCACCGTAATCGATGGCACTGGCGCCGAAGGTTATACGGCCGATGTCGGCCTGGTGGGCGGCAAGATTGCCGAAATCGGCAAGATCGCACCCAATGGCGCGGAGGTGATCGATGCCGATGGCCTGATCGTCACCCCCGGCTTTATCGACGGGCACACCCACATGGATGCCCAGATGCATTGGGATCACCTCGGCGCGAACTCGTGCTGGCACGGAGTGACCAGCGTGGTGATGGGCAACTGCGGCTTCTCCATTGCGCCAATGCGCAAAGGCAAGCAGGCGCTGGTTGCGCGCAGCCTTGAGCGGGCGGAGGATATTTCCGGCGCGGCGATGGCAGCGGGGATTGATTTCAATTGGGAGAGCTATGACGAGTATCTCGATGTTGTCGATGCATTGCCTAAGGGGATTAACCACGCGGCCTATGTTGGCCACTCGGCGCTGCGCACCTTCGTGATGGGCGAACGCGCCTTCGAGGAAGAAGCCACGGCGGACGATCTGGCGGCGATGAAGGCCGAACTTTCCAGGGGCCTCGATGCCGGCGCAATGGGTTTCTCGACCTCGCGCAGTGCGGCGCACCTGACTTCGGACGACAAACCAGTCGCCTCGCGGCTCGCCAGCCGCGATGAAGTGGCGGCTCTGGTCGGCTCGATGAAGGGCCGCAAGGGTGCGGTGTTCGAACTTGCGCATGAAATCCTGCTGCCCGGCAATCTCGAAGGCGATGCCTATTGGAATTGGCTTGCTGACCTGGCGGTGAGCAGCGGGGTCGCTACGACCTACGGCGTGCTGGGCCGGTTTGCGCTCGGCCAGCTCGATTACATCGACCGCGTCTCGGCGGCTGGCGGGCGAATGTTTGGCCAGACCCACAGCCGCGGGGTCAGTTCGCTGTTCTCGTTCCGCTCCGCCTTCCTTTTCGATAAGCAGGGCGCCTGGAAGGCATTCCGCCAGCAACCGCTCGAAGTGCAGAAGGCGAAGCTGGCCGATCCGGCATTGCGTGCCGCGCTGATCGCGGCGGTCGACAATGCTGATTACGGGACCATCTCGGGCGCGGAAGGCAAACCGCCTGTTTGGGAGGAGTTCTATTATTTCGACAAGCCGATGCCGCCCTATGGCAGCCTCGCCGAACTGGCGGCGGAGCGCGGCGCGGCGCATCCGCTCGAAGTGCTGTTCGATCTGGCAATCGAGACCGACATGAGTGCATTGTTCATGCAGTATCTCACCCGGGCTTCCGACGAGGAAGCCGTGCAGGTGATGCGGCATCCGAGCTCGGTCATGACCTTTTCCGATTCGGGCGCGCATGTCAGCCAGATTTCCGACAGCTCGATCCAGACGCATCTGCTGGCCTGGTTCGTCCGCGAAAAGCAGTTGCTCGGCCTGCCCGAAGCCATCAACCTGATGACCGGTCGCGCGGCCGACCACTGGGGCTTTGCCGGGCGGGGCCGACTCGCCGAGGGTTATGCCGCCGATGTCAACGTGATCGATCCGACAACGGTCGGCCCGCAGATGCCCGAAGTGGTGCACGACCTGCCCACCGGCGCGCGGCGCTTTTCGCAGCGGGCAAATGGCATCCGCGCGACCATTGTCGGCGGCAAGGTGCTGATCGATAATGGTGTGCACACCGGGGCTCTGCCGGGACAACTGTTGCGGCGGCGGGACCAGGTTTCGCTGTGAAGCTAAACGCAGTCATCTCAAGCGCGCCGAGTCGCGAACTGGCAAGCATCGCCACCCGACTCGAATCCAGCGGCTGCGACGGACTTTATTTCGCTGAACTGGGACATGATCCCTTTCTGGGTGCAGCAGTCGCTTCGACGAATAGTTCCCGTTTGACGCTGGGCACAGGCATCGCCCTAGCTTTCCCGCGCGGACCGGTGCCGCTGGCCTATACGGCGCACGATCTGAACACCGCGAGCGGGGGCAATTTCGTGCTCGGGCTGGGGCCGCAGGTGCGCGCGCATATCGAGCGGCGTTTCGGCATGGTCTGGGCCGAGCCGGTGGCGCGAATGCGCGAACTGGTGCTGGCGGTGCGCGCAGTGTGGCAGTGCTGGGCGGACAATGCCCCGCTCGCCTTCGATGGCACGTTCTACAAGCTCAGCCTGATGCCGCCCAACTTTCGTCCCGAGCCGACGCCGCACGCGCCGCCGCCAATCTGTCTTGCTGCGGTCGGCCCGAAGATGTCGGAAATGGCCGGCGAGGTGGCGGACGGGCTGTTTATCCACGCCTTCGCCACACCCGCCTATGTGCGCGGTGTCATCCTGCCGGCAGTCGAGCGCGGGCTGGCCAAATCAGGGCGCACGCGCAACGACTTCCAGCTGATCTATTCAGGCTTCATCGCCGACAGCACCGATCCGGGGGCGCTTGAAAGCGCGCGCAGCTCGGTCGCCTTTTATGCTTCGACCAAGGACTATCGCGGGGTGCTCGATCAGCACGGCATTGGCGACTTGCAGCCCAGGCTCCAGCAGATGACCCGCGAGGGCAAATGGCGGGATATGGCCGCGCTGATCTCCGACGAGGTGCTGGACCTGTTCTGTGTTTCCGGCGCACCCGATGAAATCGGCGCCGGGCTGGGCACGCGCTGGGGCGGGCTGGCAGACCAGATTTCGCTCGATGTCGGCTATTGGAACACGCATCAAGGCAACGCGCTATGGACAGCGGCGGCGGAACAGTTGAGGCTGACCACTTGAGTTGAAAAGAGAACGGGATTTGAGGATGCCAGGAATGCCGCTTGCCCACCTGAGCTGGGCGATCGCCGATAATGCTGACCGGAAGCCGTGCGACCAGTGGCTGATCGACACTTTCGGTGCCGAGGTCGTCTATGAAATGCAGATGACTCCGGAGGCCGAAAAAATGGGCCTCGACCGCGAGGAAACGCTGATGATGATCGGCGATACGATGGTGATCCCGATCGCGCCTGCCCCTTCCGGCCCGGCAGTCAATTCACCCACCGGCGAGATGCTGCGCCGCAATGCCGGATCAATGCGCTGGCTGGGAGTGGCGCTCAAGGTGGCGGATCTCAAGCGTGCTGCTGCTTGGTTCCAGGCAAAGGGCTTCAAGCTGCATTTCGATCCCGGCATGGAGGAGATATATTTCCTCGTGGGGCGCAAGCAGGCGCTGGGCGTACGGCTTGAGATCCTGGCTACGGACCTGCCCAACGATCCGCGCCAGAAAGCCGGCTGGAACCCGATGCGCTGGCGTGACGACCATCCACTGGGGATCGAAGGCCTGCAATCGATCGGCGTTTCCGCAACCACCTGTGCTGCGGCGCGCGAATGCTTTGGCGATGGGCTGGAGCTGACCGAACTGGGCCAGCGCGATATGCCGGACGAACATGCGGACTGTGTCGCATTCGATCTGGGCGACACCGTGATCGAAGCCATGGTGCCGAAGGGCGACGAATCGGTGCTCGGCTGGCATGTGCGCGAAGTGCAGGGCATCTATTGCCTGACCTTCAAGGTAAAATCAGCCGAGACGGCAGCGACTTACCTGCGCGGCAAGGGCTTCGAACTGGTCGGCGACACCGCGACCCGCTTCGCCATTATACCCCGGCAGGCGCAGGAACGGTTGATCTACTTCACCGAAAACGAAGTGCCGGGCTACCCGGCACTGGGCTCGAAACTTCTCGAACCGGCGCAATTCCCGGCCTAGTCTGAAAGCAAGAGCGTGAGCGAACAGACATTTAGGAAGGGAGAGAGTTAATGCAATTCCGTCCCCTGCATCCCGATTTCGGTGCCGAAGTGATCGGTTTCGACATCGATTCCGGCCGCGATCCGGCGCAGATTGCCGAGCTGCAGGCCGCCTATGACCGCTATTCCATCCTGCTGTTTCGCAGCGGCAAGCACCTTGCAAAGGAGCGCCATGCCGAAATCGCCGGATGGTTCGGCCCGCCGGGACCAGTCGATAACAGCGGCAAGGGTGATTATGTCTCGGTGCTGCACAACCGCTATGCCGCAGGCTCGATGCAGCTGCCGTTCCACTGTGACCTGACTTACACCGACTATCCGATCAAGGCGATCTGCCTGCAGGCGATCGAACTGCCGGGCGGCCCCACCTCGACCACATTTGTCAGCAATGTGGCAAGCTGGAATGCCTTGCCGGATGCGATGAAACAGCGGCTCGAGCGGCTGACCCTGCGCCATGTCCATATTTCCGACGTCAACGAATATGATTGGCCGCCGTTCATCGCCGACCATCCCGTCAAGTTCCCCAATCCGCGCACCGGCGCGCCGATGCTGCTGGTTACCGAACACCATGCAACGCGCATCAATGAGCTGGACGAGGCGGAGAGCCAGGCGCTGCTTGTGGAGCTGTTCGCGCATATCTACGCGCCGCAGCGTCAGTACGATCATGTCTGGCAGCTCAACGACGTGTTGATGTGGAACAACCTCGCGGTCCAGCATGCGCGCCGCGAGCAAAGCGATTTCGCCGGCGGACCGCGCGCCTTGCAGCGGGTGGCTTTGTGCGAAGAGACGCTGGAGCAATCGATTGAGCGTGCACGGGCGAAGCAGGCGGCCTAGGCCAATTCCTCGAAACCATAAGGATCAGCGCATGGCCACCCCCGAAATGCCGCAGAAGGCCCCCTATCCCGTCGCTGTCGAAGCCGGGAAAAGCTACTATTGGTGCGCTTGCGGCAAGAGCGCGAGCCAGCCATTCTGCGATGGCAGCCATAAGGGCAGCGAATTCGTGCCAACCAAGTTCACGGCCGAGGAAAGCAAGACTGTCTATTTCTGCGGCTGCAAGCAGAGCGCGAATGGCGCTTTGTGCGATGCAACACACCGCAATCTGTAATCAGGTCCCGTAGCTGCGCAGCCCGTTGCAGTGATCAGCCTGAGGGCGGCATCGCGTGAGCAATTCGTCGAGCTCTGCATTGTGCAGTGGCTGATCGAAACGGAGTCCGACAAGTCCATTGTCGGCCCAGCGCACCTGCGCCCCGCGCGCCGTGACCTCATCGATTGCGAGCGTAACGGCCTGGCCCGTCGCAAGGGCACCGCTGCCGGGGATGGACAGCCGGCAACCATCGAGTGACACTTCGACGAGCAGCCCCGGAGAGGGTCTGCCTCGATCCCATTGCAGCCGAACTGCCTGACGAACGGCAAAGCGCTGGTGCTTGCGGATCACCAGAATTGACAAGACTACGACCCTTCCATGTTGGCAGTGCGGCATGCTCAATTGAAGCAGCAATGGGTTTCGAAATCGTTCATGAA
>JBDSSP010000087.1:0-7607 GCA_039928735.1 Novosphingobium sp.
TGCTGGGCCAGGCCGTGGCGGAGGCCTTTGTCGCGTCGGGTGACAAGGTGGCGCGGGTGGATTTCGTGCCCGCTGCCCATTCGCCCCTCGCAGGCGCGCTCGACATCGGCGGGGTGGACCTGACGGATGCCGCAGCTACCGAGGCCGCGCTGGGCCAGGTCGCTGCGGCGCATGGCGGGATCGACGTGCTGGTCAATGTCGCGGGCGGCTTCACCTGGGAGACGTTGGAAGGCGGCGCGATTGAAAGCTGGGCGCGGATGCAGTCGATGAACCTGATCAGCAATGCGACGATCACCAGGCTGGCGCTGCCGCTGCTGCAGAAGTCCGCCGCCGGCCGAATCGTCAACATCGGCGCGGGCGCGGCGGTGAAGGCAGGCATGGGCATGGGCGCCTATGCCGCCTCCAAATCGGGCGTCCACCGGCTGACCGAGGCGCTCGCAGAGGAACTCGCCGGGACCAGCGTGACAGTCAACGCGATCCTGCCGAGCATTATCGACACCCCGACTAACCGCAAGGACATGCCCGACGCCGATACCTCGCAATGGGTCCAGCCCGCAGCCGTGGCCGACGTCATCCTGTTCCTCGCTTCGCCCGCCGCACGGTCGATCACTGGCGCGCTAATCCCGGTGACGCGGGGCGGTTAGTGGCGGAGGAGGCACCCAACGAAGGCGCTGGCAGGGTTGGTCGCGGTAATGTGGATGCTGCCGTGGAGTCCGCTCGACCGGCTGTTTTTGGACCCCGATCAGTAGCCTAGCGCATCAGCGCAAAGCAGTTCCTCACTTCAGCCACGAAAATCCGCGGCTGCTCCCAAGCGGCGAAATGCCCGCCCTTCGCGCAATCGTTCCAGTAGACGATGTTGCGCAAGGTCCGTTCCGCCCATTTGCGCGGGGCTTTGCTGATCTCGCGCGGGAAAGTGCTTACGCCGGCGGGCAGATCGACCTGGAAGCCGCCCTTGCCGATGGTCCCGAAGCTCTGCCAATACATCCGCGCCGCCGAAGCGCCGCTCGCCGTCAGCCAATAAAGCATGATGTTGTCGAGGATCGTGTCGCGCGACAGCGCATCCTCGGGTGCGCCCTGGTTGTCGGTCCAGGCCCACATCTTCTCGTAGATCCAGCCTGCCAGCCCGACCGGAGAATCGACCAGACCATAGCCAATCGTCTGCGGCCGCGTGGCCTGGATCTTGGAATAGCCCGAATCCTCGGCATTGTATTTCGCCCCCGCCGCCAGCGCCGCCAGCACAGCCGGGTCAGTGTCGTCACGGTCCTCGGGCAGGATGCGTGCAAGCGGCATGTTGGTGTGGATGCCCGCCAGCCCCGCGGGCGCCTGCGCCCCCATCACCGTGGTGACAATCGCGCCCCAGTCGCCGCCCTGCGCCACCCAGCGCTGATAGCCGAGCCGCGCCATCAGCACGGCCCAGGCCTCGCCAACCTTGGGCACATCCCAGCCGTTCCGCTCCGGCTTGCCCGAAAAGCCATAGCCCGGCAGCGACGGCACCACGACATGGAAGGCATCTTCTGCTCGCCCGCCATGCGCCTCGGGATCGGTCAGTGAGTCGATCACCCCAAAAAACTCGACCACCGAGCCGGGCCAGCCATGCGTCAGCACCAGCGGCATCGCGCCTTCATGCCTTGATCGGACATGCAGGAAGTGAATATCGAGCCCGTCAATCTCGGTGATGAACTGCCCGAAGCCGTTGAGCCGCGCCTCGCAGGCCCGCCAGTCATAGCCATGCCGCCAATGGTCGACCAGGCCGCGCAGGCTCGCCAGCGGCACGCCTTGCGACCAATCTTCCACTGTCTCCTTCTCGGGCCAGCGGGTCATATCGATGCGGGCGTAGAGATCGTCGATCTGGGCTTGCGGTATGGCGAGGGTGAAGGGGCGAATCTCGGTCATCAGGCAAGGCTACAGCAAATCACCTTGGAATTGCAAAGCATGCTTACTATCTGCTATTATGCCGACAAACACATTACTGGAGCCCTCACCATGTCCGACCTAAAGATCACCCCGCTCGCCGACGACATCGCTTTCGGCAACCGCGTAGCCGACCTCGGCTGGCACAATATCAATGACGAGGACACCCGCGCTCAATTGCGCGCGCTGTTCATTGATCGCGGCGTGCTGGTGTTTGAAAACATGGAGCCCACGCCCAAGATGCAGGTCGAGCTCTCAAAAGTGTTCGGCCCGCTGAAAGACCACCCGACCAAAAACGTCCCCCGCGCCGGAGGCGATATGCTCGGCGTGATCGATATGCACAGCATGCCCCGCGAAGACCTCGGCCACGATCACGGGCTGACCCTATTCAACGGTCGCAAGGTCTACTCGTTCCTGCCGTGGCACTTCGACCATTCGTATAACGATGAGCTGAACTACGCGGGCGTGCTGCGCGCGGTAATCGCCGCGCCGGTCGATGGCCGCACCGGCTTTGCCGATGGCATCGACATCTATAAAAAGATGGACGCAGGCATTCGCGCCAAGATCGAGAACCAGAGCGCGATCTACACGCTCGATGTGCGGCTGACGCAAATGAAGTTCGGCCGCTATTTCGAAACCTTCGGCGACATGGAGCGTGATCGCGCCAACACCGCCGAAGCCTCGATTTTCCCGCGCGCCATCCACCCGATGGTGTGGCAACGCCCGACCGGCGAAAAAGTTGCCCACTTCTGCGGCTTCTCCGCCGTCGGCCTCGAAGGCCACGAAGATGCCGCAGGCGAAGCGCTGTTCGAGGAAGTGTTGCAGGAAATGTACCGCGCCATCACCCCCTATTGGCACAAGTGGAACACCACCGACATGCTGATCTGGGACAACCACCGCGTGCTCCACGCCGTCGAAGGCTGCGACCCCAAATACGAACGCCAGATGCACCGCACCACCATCAAGGGTGATTATGGCCTTGGCCGGTTTGAGGGCGGCAAGAAGATCGGTGAAGTGAACCGCGAGGTGGCGCCGCTGTTGCTGCCTGCTTGAGGGGGGCTTTAGCTCGGAGGAGCCCGCGTCAGTGTGGTGAATCTGAAGCTCGCATCGTCCAAAACTCGTCACCCTGAACTCGTTTCCGGGTCTATTTCGCCCCGCGAGCAATCGCCAGAATGTGGCGCAAGCCGCGCAATTGCGCTTCCAATCAGGCCAAGGCGCCTGCGGCCTGACGGATGCTGACACGAGTTCAGCATGATGATGAATTTATGAGGCGAACTCTGAACTCGGGTCACAACGCTCGGGCCAATCGAGACACATTGAACCGGGCCATTTTAGGACAGTCCAAAATTGCGGCTGGCTGCCTCGCTCAAATGTGTTCAAGCCTGCGCCGGAATGGAATGCGGGGGCTAAATCATGCGTGGTGGTCAGTTTTTTGCTTGGGCGGCTGCGGTCGCCGGGTTGTTTGTTGCCTCGTCGGCGCTGGCCAATCCGATTACGTTTAGTGCAAGCGACATCGGCAAAACCTACATCGTCGATTATGTCGATCCTGCGGGCGGTGCCTCCCCCGGCGGATTGAGTGCTACTGCCATGTTCACATTAACCGGAATTACTGATTTGCGATATGAACTCGTTGGCATCGATTTTACCGCATTTGATTTCAACTATGTCGTTACAAATACTAGCGATATTATAAAAAACTCAATTGTTTCCGGCATGGCATTTAATATATCTCCAGATTTGTTGCTTGCTGGGAATACGTTCTCTGACGGTATATTACGGGAATTTAGCAACACGGACGTATACTCAAGCTACCCTAACGGAGGACCATCATTCGATGTATGCTTTGCTTCAATTGAAAAGTGCGCCGATAGCAATCAAGGCCTATCAACTGGAGCATCAGATATCAGTAGCATCCGAATTGGGCTTTATAACCACGTTCCTTCGATAACCATAGATGACTTCTTCGTCCGCTTCCAATCAATCTCAAGCGGGGGCAACCTTACATCGACAACCGGCATCGGGACCGTCAGGAGCAGTGACGTGCCCGCGCCCAGCATGCTAGTCCTGTTCGGCTTGGCCGTCCTGGCACTAGGCGTCTCTCGCCACCTGCCGTTTGCTGCGCGGAAACGGCGATGGGCTTTCGCTTGATATCCAGTCAACGTAAGATGCGGTTTCTGATATTTCTCAGCTTGCTGGCGATTGCCGCTTGCTCGCCAACACCCCAGCAAAACCTCGCCAAAGCACAGCGCGAATTTGCCGCGCATGATTTTGGCGCGGCGCGGTTGGATATTGCCAACGCACTGGCCGACCAGCCGGGCGACAAGGCCATGCTGCTGCTCCAGGCAAAGGTCCTGATTTCGCTTGGCGACGGCGATGGAGCTGGGGCCGCATTGGCCAAGCTGACAGGGGCCGCGCCACCGTCGGGTGAGCTGGCCGAACTCTGCGCCGAAGCTGCCCTGCTCCGCCATCTGCCCGATCTCGCCCAGGCAACTCTCGGCGAGAGCAGGTCCATCGAAGCCGAGCGCCTGCGGGCATTGGTCGCCATCGCCAAACGCGACGGCCGGGGGTCAGCAGAGCATTTCAAGAAGGGCCTGGCAGCGGGCGGCAGCGTCCGGCTGTTTGCCGACTACAGCCGCTTCCAATGGCTGATCGGCGATCTTGCCGGGGCGCAGGATATGGCCAATCGCGCTGCCAAGGCATCACCTGACGATCTCGATTCACTGCTGCTCGGCGGCAAATTCGCGAGCCTTCATGGCGATCTCGCCAAAGCATTGGAAAACTACCGCAAGGCCGCAAAGCTCTATCCCGCCAGTCTGGCAGCGCTCACCGGCGAGGCCGCTGTGCTTGGCGATCTGGGCCGCATGGACGAAATGCAGCAAATGCTCGACCGGGTCGCGGCATTTGCTCCCGGCGATGCTACGGTAATTTTCCTGGGGGCCAAGGCCGCTGCCACGCGCAAGGATTGGGCTGGCGTCCAGACAATCGTGCAAGGTGTCGAAGCGACACTCCAGCCAACTGATCCGCTGCGTCAGATCTATGGTGAGGCCTTGTTGCGGCTCGGCCAGAACAATATGGCAATTGCGCAGCTCTCCCCAATTGCCAATGCCCAGCCCGGCAATCGGGGTGCCGCACGCCTGCTTGGCGAGGCTCTGCTGGCGGCGGGAGATGCCAAAGGTGCAATGGCCACGCTGCGCCCGCTGGCCAATCAGCGGAATGCGAGCAGCGAAGAACTGGCACTGATGGCAAAGGCAGCGCAAGCTGCCAGCGACCCTTCCACAGCACGGTATTCGGCGCGATCCAAACAGGCGCCAATTCAGGCATTGGCCCGTGAATTTGCCCTTGGCGATGCGGCGATTCGCGGGGGCAACTGGGCGGCGGCGGCAGGGGCTTATCGCCGCATCCTTGCCGTCAGCGACGGGCGCAATGTCATTGTGCTGAACAACATGGCCTATGCCCAGCTGATGTTGGGCAATACCGGGCAGGCGCTGGATTTTGCGGATCGTGCACTCAAGCTGGAACCGCACAACGCTTCCGTGCTCGATACGGCTGGCTGGGCGCAGTTCAGGTCCGGACGCAATATCGCTGAAGCCAGACGCCTTCTGCAGTTGGCTGCAGATCGAGCCCCAACTAATGTAACGATCAGAACTCATCTGGCGGAAACGATCAAAGCATCTGGCTGAGCCTGCTTGGGGACTATGCGTTTGATTGGCAGCAATCGATTGCATCAGCGCCTTGAGCACCATTCAAAACCGGGACGCGCCAATACGCCCGGCACCAAGTTTCCTACATCCCCCCAACCTGCCACAATGCCCGCCCATGCCCCCAAATCCCCTTGCCCATGAGCCCCGCGCGCTCCCTCCTCCGCCAGCAAAGGCCGCGCCCGGTGCGCGGCTTTTGTGCATCTGGCCTTCGCGAAAACATTTTCGCACGATGCCTTCCCTGCACGACCATCAAGAAGTTCCATATTGCGAACGGCTCGCCCGCCGCCGCCCACCGGCCTTTCCTCTTTACAAGCCCGCCCGCCTTGCTCATAGAATTTCGCCATGACACTCCGGCCCCCTTCGGCTCTGGCCCTGACCCTGCGACTTACCCGCCCCTGGGCGTGAGACGGCGTGCCGCAAACGGGCGCGCGCGGCGCCCCGGGGAAATGGCAGCACAGTTGCCAACCATATCGGCGCAATCCAGACCGGACGAGTTAAATCCATGACCATGCTCAAGAATCCTTCGGCGAAATACCGCCCGTTTCCGCAGATCAATTTGCCCGACCGGCAATGGCCGGGGCGCACCATCACGGAGGCGCCGCGCTGGCTTTCCACCGACCTGCGCGATGGCAACCAGTCGCTGATCGATCCAATGGGCGCGGAAAAGAAAACACGGTTTTTCGATTTGCTGGTCCAGGTGGGCCTGAAGGAAATCGAAGTTGGGTTCCCGGCTGCCGGAGCCACCGAGTTCGATTTCATCTCGGGACTGGTGCGTTCAGGCCGCATCCCGGACGACGTTCTGGTGCAGGTTTTGACGCAATCACGCGAAGATCTGATCAAGACCTCTTTTGAAAGTCTCGAAGGCGCGAAGGCAGCGATTGTTCATCTCTACAACGCCGTCGCGCCGCTGTGGCGCACGGTGGTGTTCGGCATGGAAAAGCCGCAGATCAAGGAGATCGCAGTCGCCGGCGCCAAGGTGCTGCGCGATCAGGCAGCGCGCTACCCGGGCACGGACTGGCATTTCGAATACAGCCCCGAGACCTTTTCAACCGCGGAACTCGATTTCTCGCTGGAGTGCTGCGAGGCGGTGATGGAAGTGCTGGCGCCAACGCCCGAACATCCGATCATCCTCAACCTGCCCGCAACGGTCGAAGCGGCGACGCCCAATATCTATGCGGACCAGATCGAGTATTTCGGCCGCAACCTGCCGAACCGTGCCAGCGCCAGGCTGAGCCTGCACACGCATAACGATCGCGGCACAGGTGTTGCGGCGGCGGAGTTGGGGCTGATGGCAGGGGCGGACCGCATCGAAGGCTGCCTGTTCGGCAACGGCGAGCGGACCGGCAATTGCTGTCTGGTGACCATCGCACTCAATATGTACACCCAGGGGATCGATCCCGGGCTCGACTTTTCCGACATCGATGAAGTCATCAAGACAGTCGAATATTGCAACCAGCTACCCGTGCCTGAACGGCACCCCTATGGCGGCGAACTGGTGTTCACTGCCTTCTCCGGCAGCCATCAGGACGCCATCAAGAAGGGCTTCGCCGCGCAGGAACGGCGCAACGATGAGCTGTGGGCGGTGCCCTATCTGCCGATCGATCCGGCCGATCTCGGACGCAATTATGAGGCAGTGATCCGGGTCAATTCGCAGAGCGGCAAAGGCGGTTTTGCCTGGGTTCTGGAACAGGACAAGGGCCTGAAGTTGCCCAAGCGGATGCAGGCGCACTTTTCACGCCACGTCCAGGATCTCGCCGATGAATTGGGCCGCGAGCTGTTCGCCGATGATATCTGGCAGGTATTCCGCAAGGTCTATCACCTGGATGGTGCGCAGCATTTCCAACTCGGCGACTATGAGGAAACCCGCGGCAGCGATGGCACCCGCATCTTCGCCGGCAAGATCGGTGTCGATGGCAAGGTGCAGTCGGTTTCGGGACGGGGCAATGGCCTGATCTCCTCGGTCGTCGCGACCTTGGCCGAAAGCTTTGGCGTAGC
>JBDSSP010000088.1:0-24238 GCA_039928735.1 Novosphingobium sp.
ATGACGTTGATCTCGTTGTAGAAGCCCTCGGGGAACAGCGGACGGACCGGACGGTCGATCAGGCGGGAAACCAGGGTTTCCTTTTCGGTCGCGCCGCGTTCACGCTTGAAGAAGCCACCCGGGATGCGTCCGGCAGCGAAGAACTTTTCCTGATAGTGGACAGTGAGCGGAAAGAAATCCTGCCCTTCCTTGACGCTCTTGGCGGCGGTAACCGCGCAAAGAACGACTGTTTCGCCATAAGTGGCGAGAACCGCGCCGTCAGCCTGACGGGCAATGCGGCCGGTCTCCAGCGTGAGAGTCTTTCCGCCCCACTCCATGGATACGGTTTTTACGTCGAACATGAGTATTATCCTTCAGCCCGCGGGCCCTATTGCTCACGCGGGATTTGCTGCCGGGGAGTTCCGTCCCGGTCCGGTTGGGGCACTTTTGGCCCCTTGGCCTCCGCCGCCGAAATGCGAACGGAACCCCATAGCAAAAGGCGGCCCTCTCAGGAGCCGCCCAGCTAGATTACTTGCGAAGCCCAAGCTTGGCGATGAGGGCATTATAGCGCTCGACATCGCGGCTCTTGAGATAGTCCAGCAGCGAGCGCCGCTTGTTGACCATCACCAGCAGGCCCCGGCGTGAATGGTTGTCCTTGGCATGGGTCTTGAAGTGACCCTGCAGGGTGTTGATGCGGCTGGTCAAGATCGCAACCTGGACTTCCGGCGAACCGGTATCGCCCTTCCCGCGGCCGTTGTCGGCGATGATTTCCTGCTTCTTTGCTGCGGTAACTGACATTGAATTTACTCCGCGACATCGGGAAGATTGAAACCCCTCACGACCCGGGCGTCACCGCCCGAAAGCTCCACGAGGGCGAGGGGTATTTCACCCTTTCGCGCCCAATACAGCCCATCGCCCTGGGATAGCCCGGTCAGAACCCGGCCCTGTCGGACCGCACTTGCCTGTTCCGGGCTGAGGATAAGAGCCGGGATGTCGTCCAGCCCTGCCTCCAGCGGCAAGAGAATGTTCTCAAGCGCCGCGCCCTTACCCACTTGGTTCAATTTGTCCAGCGAAATCGCTTGAGACTGGCCGAATGGCCCCGCGCGCAGGCGGCGCAGCATGGTGACATGGCCGACCGTGCCCAGCGCCCGGGCGATGTCGCGGGCAAGCGAGCGGATGTAGGTTCCTTTGGAGACCTGGGCCTGAAGGGTGATGCTGTCCAAAAGTCCCTCCCCTTCAGGGGAGGGATTGGGGTGGGGTTTGTCCGTCACACACAACGTTGCGTTGGAAGTACAAACCCCACCCCCAACCCCTCCCCTGAAGGGGAGGGGAGCAAGTGCGTAAATCGTCACGCCCCGCGCCTTGATATCCACTGCCTCCCCCGCCCGCGCTCGGTCATAGGCGCGCTGGCCATCGATCATCAGAGCGGAATAGGCTGGCGGCACTTGCTCGATAGGCCCAGTGAACAACGGCAACACTGCCGCGATCTGCGCCAGCGAAGGACGCACGCCACTCGTCGCAATCACCTTGCCCTCAAGGTCCAGCGTTTCCGTCTCGCTCCCGAACTGAACCGTAAACGCATATTCCTTGCTGGCATCGAGCATCCGCCCGGCCAGCTTGGTCGCTTCGCCCAGTGCAATCGGCAGCACGCCGGTGGCCAAGGGATCAAGCGTGCCGCCATGGCCGACCTTGACCTTGGTATAACCTGCCTCACGCAGGTTGCGCTTCACCGCGCCGACAGCCTGGGTCGAGCCCAGCCCCAACGGCTTATCGAGGATGATCCAGCCGTGATGGGCAGGCCGCGCCGAATGCTTCATCCGCGCGCCTTAACTGCTCGCCGCAGCTTTGGCGATGCCTGCGCTTTTCAAGCGGGCCGGGGACCCGTTAGTCGTTAGTGGCCGCCAATCGCTATCGAAAGCGCCAGATACTGCCGGATCGTCCATGCGACCGGCGGCATGACATAACGGCCGATCAGATCGAAGCCCGGTATGATTTGCGGCAGAACGAACAGCAGCACGAAGAACAGTGCAAAACCAAAACGCCTCAGCTTGGCGTAGGACTGGGCCAACCCCCTGGGCAGCAGACCCTCCACGATATGCGAACCGTCAAAGGGCGGGATCGGCAGCAGGTTGAACAATGCCAGGAAGATGTTGATTTGCATGAAGTTAATCAGGTTGTCGGCGACGAACTTCTCAGGGCTTGGCGAAAGCTGCGAGCCGTTGAACGACCGGACAAGCAGCCCGAGCAGCACCGCCCCGAGGCCTGCCAGCACCAGGTTGGTCGCTGGCCCCGCTGCGGCCACCAGCATCATGCCGCCGCGCGGATTGCGCATCCGCCACATGTTGACTGGCACGGGCTTGGCCCAGCCGAACACCGGCAAATGGAGCAGCGCGAGGATGCCGGGCAGGATCACCGTCCCCACCGGATCGACATGGCGCAGCGGATTAAGGCTCAGCCGGTTTTGCTCCTGAGCCGTAGGATCGCCAAGCATGCGCGCCGTCAGCCCATGAGCCACTTCGTGGAATACTATGGCGAACACCAGCGGGATGATCAGGGTAAGCGCCTGGAACAGCGTTTCGTTCATCCGTGCCATTCCTCGCGCAGCAGGCCGAATACGCACGTATTGCGAACATGCCCAGTCCAGGTAACCCGGTCGCGGCGCAGCAGCCCTTCGCGCGTCGCGCCGAGCTTGAGCACCGCAGTTTGGCTGCGCTGATTGCGCTCGTCGACCAGAAATACAATTCGCTCAAATCCGCAAGCAAAGGCATGCTCGATCAGCAGCTTCTTCATCACCCGATTGTAACCCGAACCTCGCACCCGAGGCGCGATATAGGTTCCGCCGATTTCGACAACGTTGTTGGCTTGATTGGGGCGGATGTAACTGGTGATGCCGACTACTTCCTCACCGCGAAAGGCAACAAAATTGACCCAGTAAGGCCATGCAGTTCGTACTGCGATATGCGGATCAAAGTGCTCGCCGAGCAGCGAAACCGGATATATTTCCCAGATCTCGGTGTCTTCAGCACAAGCTGCGCGCAGGGCTTCCTTGTGTTGCTCGGTATAAGGGACCAGCCGGATGTCGTCTTGCTTCAGTGGACGAGACAAGGATTCCATATCAGCCACTCAGCGCCTCGCTGAAATGCTTGCGGCACAAGGAGACATAGCGATCGTTGCCGCGAATCTCGGTCTGCGCGCCGCAGCGTGGTCGATTGCCGGCATCCATGCTGGGAAAATAGAAACAGAGCTTGGTCACGTATCAGCAAGGCAGCATCAAATGGCCGAGAAGCGCGAGATAGCGGTGCGCCGAACCGGATTGCGCTTTCATAGCTGCAATCGTCTCATCCCAGACCCAGCTGCCCTGCCCGCCGCCGTGCAGGAATGCAAAATCAGTCATCGCTCACCCTTCCCAGATCTCGCGCGACCTTCGGATCGGCCAGCAAGGTCTCGATCTTGGCCGCTACGTCGAAACTTTCGTCGTTAGTGAATTTCAGCTTTGGCGCATATTTGAGTTTGAGCCTTCCGGCCACCTCACGCTGGAAATAGGCAGTGTTAGTGCGAAGCGCCTTCAGCACTTCCGCCTCATCCGCACCGAGCAGAGCCTTCACGAAAACCGTGGCGTTGCGCAGATCGGGCGACATGCGCACCTCGGTAACCGAAACCGAATGCGCGGCCAGCACATCATCATGCACCTCGCCGCGCATCAGCAGCTCGGAGAGGATATGCCGCACCTGTTCGCCTACCTTAAGAATGCGGACCGAGCGGGTTTCAGGTGTTGCGGGGGGGCGGGCCATTATGCTGTGCTTTCGTCCATCTTGGCGAGTATCCGCTTCATTGAGCGCAGGTTTCGTGCGGTGCCCTTGCGGCCCATCCGTCGTTCGATGAACTTTCCGACCAGCTTGCTTTCGCCTGCGCCTGCCACATAGTCGATATGCAGCGCGTGGTCGCCTGCGGCGAGACGCTCGGGGCCAGTGCGTTCCGCTTCCAGCCGCGCAAAGCCTTCAGGATCGACCGGACCATCGAGAAACAGCGTGTGGACGAAGTTCTCCTGACCATCGGCGGCCCAGGGGTTTTCCGCAATTGCCTTGGCCAGGGCATCGCGCGATCGCACAAGAGCGACGCTGTCAAAACCGAAGCGGTGCCGCATCATGTAGGCGAGCTTGTCCTCCAGGCCTTCCTCGGGCCGCTCCTCATGATCGAACAGCACATTGCCGCTCGCGACCACGGTTTCGACATTAGTGAAGCCTTCCACCTCGAAAGCCGCGCGCAGATCAGCCATGGTCAGCCGGTTGCCGCCGACATTTATGCTACCGAAAAGAGCGAGGTAACGCGGCATCAGTCGACGGGAAGAATGTCGTCAGTCAACTGGCATGATATCATCTGGCACGACATTCAAAGCCGCCGCAGCTGCATTCCAAAATGAAACTGTGCCTTGCCGCGCGCCGGTCTCAATCTTTGATATCATCGAATATCCATAACCTGATTTCTCGGAGAGGTCCGCAACCGTCAAGCCCCGATACTCTCGCCAAACGCGCAAGGCGTTCTCTCCATCGAGAATGCGGTTGACCATCGATGAAGGCAAATATTCCATACCTTCACTTCGCTTGCGCTCGGCGTCCTCAGCAGCGGCAATATCCTCACGTTCTTCAGCAATCTCAAGAAGTCGCTGAAAGTCCGCGACTGGCAGCACGGCCATCTTCTGACCAGCAATTTCCAAAATCTGAACGCCCATCAGTTCACCTCATATGCCGATCCGCGCGGCAAAACCTTGTCGACCAAAAGCAAGTTCCCCTCGATCCGAAAAATCACCCGCCAATCCTGAACTCTCAACCGGAAATCCGTCCTGTCTTGCATACGAATGACATTTGCTCGCATTGCATCGGGATCATTCGCGAATTCCTCGATCTTCTGTCGAATCAAATTTCGCTTGTTCAAGCGGCGTAAGGTTCTGAGCACTTCATCCGAATAACAAATATCGAGGGGTATTTGTGACATAATGTCGCGAGTTATTCAAGACAAAATGTCGAGTCAAGTTACAAGGTCCGCTCCCGCATTTCGACTTCGAACGTCTCCAGCACGTCACCCGGCTTGATGTCGTTGGTATCCTTCAGCACCACACCGCATTCGAGGCCAGCGCGCACTTCCGCCACATCGTCCTTGAAGCGCCGCAGCGATGCCACCGTGGTCTTCGAGATGATGACATCGTCGCGAGTGATACGGGCGTGGATGTCCTTCTTGATAAAGCCATCGGTGACCAGCAGGCCGGCTGCCTTATCGTGCTTGCCGGCGGGGAAGATTTCCTTGATCTCGGCGCGGCCAACCACGGTTTCGATGCGTTCCGGACCCCAGATGCCGGCCATTTCCTTGGCGACGTCTTCGGTCAGCTGATAGATCACATCGAAATACTTCATCCGCACCTTGTGACGCTCGACCATTTCGCGCGCCTTGGCATTGGGGCGAACGTTGAAGCCGATCACCGGCGCGCCCGACGAGAAGGCGAGATTGACGTCGCTCTCGGTGATCGCGCCGACGCCGGAACTCAGCACCCGCACCTTGATCTCGTCGTTCGAAATCCGGTTAAGCGCGTTGACGATGGCTTCGGCAGAGCCCTGAACGTCGGCCTTGACCACGACAGGGTATTCCAGAACGGTCTTCTTGTCCGCCAATGCGGTGAACATGTTCTCGAGACTGACCGGGGCCGTCGTCGTGCGCTTGGCGGTTGCCTGCTCGTGGCGGAATGCTGCGACTTCGCGGGCGCGGGCTTCGCTCTCGACCACGGTCAGTGTGTCGCCAGCCATCGGCACGCCGCCGAGGCCCAGCACTTCGACTGGCAGTGACGGCCCGGCTTCCTTGATCTGGCGGCCCTTGTCGTCGTGCATCGCGCGGACGCGGCCCGACTGGGTGCCGACCACGAAAATATCGCCCACCTTCAAGGTGCCGCGATTGATCAGCACGGTCGCCAACGGACCCTTGCCCTTGTCGAGTTTCGCTTCAATAACCGTGGCATCGGCACCGCGCTTTGGATTGGCCTTGAGTTCGAGCAGTTCGGCCTGGAGCAGAATCTTCTCGATGAGGTCGTCCATTCCGGCGCCGGTCCTGGCCGAAACCTCGACATCCTGCACATCGCCCGACATCGCCTCGACGACAATCTCGTGCTCAAGCAGGCGCTCGCGGATTTTCTGCGCGTTGAACTCGGGCTTGTCGCTCTTGGTGATCGCGACGATCATCGGTACGCCTGCCGCCTTGGTGTGGTTGATCGCCTCAATGGTCTGCGGCATCAGGCCATCGTCGCCGGCCACCACCAGAATGACGATGTCAGTGACATTGGCCCCGCGCATGCGCATCTCGGTGAAGGCTTCATGGCCCGGTGTATCGAGGAAGGTGATCAGCTCGCCGCCCTTGGTCTTGATCTGGTAGGCGCCGATATGCTGGGTGATACCGCCGGCCTCGCCCTTGACAACATCGGTGCCGCGCAGAGCGTCGAGCAGGCTTGTTTTGCCGTGATCGACATGGCCCATAATCGTCACCACCGGCGGACGGGTGACCAGCGTTGCCTCAGCATCGACATCGGCATCATGATCGATATCGACATCGCTCTCGGAGACGCGCTGGATATTGTGGCCGAAATCGGTCACCAGCAGTTCGGCTGTATCCTGGTCGATGACTTCGTTGATGGTGACTGGTACGCCCATCTTGAACAGTGCCTTGACCAGGTCCGCGCCCTTTTCAGCCATGCGGTTGGCGAGTTCCTGCACCGTGATCGCCTCAGGCACGACGACATCGCGCACCTGCTTTTCGCGGGCCTGTTGCTGGCCACCGAAATGAGCGCGCTTTTCCTTCTCGCGGGCACGCTTGAGCGCGGCGAGACTGCGCGCGCGGGCGCCCTCATCCTCATTGAGTGCCTTGGAAACGGTCAACTTGCCCGATTGGCGGCGGTTTTCGCCGACCTTGTCGCGCGGATGGACGATCTTCTTGGGCGCAGGCTCGGGCCGCTTGACCTGCGGCACCGGTGTGAACCGGCGCGGCGCTGTGGCCGTTGTCTTGGCTGCTTCCTCATCACCGGCCGCAACTGGCTCTTCGACTGTTTCGGCGACAACGGGAGCTTCCGGCGCGGCGACTTCAACCGGCGCTGGCTCGGCGGCCTTGACCTCGACCTGAGGCTCGGGCTTGGGCGCTTCGACGACGGGGTTCAGCTTCTGCTCGGCGGACAGCTGGTTGCGCTCGGCCTGCAGCGCCCGCTCTTCAAGCTGACGCTTGTTTGCCGCTTCCAGCGCGTTGAGGCGGGCTCCCTCAGCCTCGCGCAGCAGGCGTGCCTGCGTTTCCTGGCGGGATTCGTTGGACGGAATGGACGCCGGCCTCGCCACTGGCTTGGGCGCTTCAACCACCACCGGAGCAACCGGCTCGGGCGCGGTCGGCGCAACCGGGGCCGCTTCGCCGGGCTTGCCGATCAGCTTGCGACGCTTCACCTCGACCACAACCTTGTTGGTGCGGCCATGGCTGAAGGTCTGCTTGACCTCGCCGGCCTGAACCGAGGTCTTCAGGCCCAAAGGCTTGCGGCCCAGTGTCGGCTTGTCTGTGGTATCGCTCATGTTCAGTCTTCGTCCTTCGGTATCATTATGTCGTCATGGCATCCGGCCCGGCCGCGATGACCGCCGGAATGCCCTGTTCGATTTTATTCGTTTCGCGCTCCGGCTCGCCCGGTTCGCCCTGCCCCAGAAAATGCGTCAAACGCCGGAGCAAGGTGTCAATCCTGTGTGCTGCCGGAGCATCGGTCAGCGCCATGTGGACCACGTTATCGCGGCCCAATGCCACAGACAGCGCCGCCCGGTCCAGCGGCAAGCGCATACCGGCCTTGCCGCTACCTTCTGCATCCTCGCCGACTCGCCAGGCCTGATCGAGCTTGCGCGCACCGTCTTCGCTGGAATCGGCCGCGTGGCCCAGCCATGCGACCTTGCCCCCACGCGCCTTCTCGGAAATCCGTTCGGAGCCGAGCAGCAGGAAGCCGGTGCGCATTTCAAGGCCAAGCCGATCAGTCAGCACACGCAGCAGCGCCGCTTCGATTTTCGCGCCGAGGTCGTCAGGGATAGTCAGGGACTCGCCCTTGAACGCCCTCGCCAGCGCGCCTTTTAATTTGCCCTTGCCGAGAGCAGCCTCAAGCGCGGTCCGCGAAACACCGATCCAGGCGCCGCGGCCCGGCGCGCGCGCCTGGACATCGGGAAACACTTCGCCATCTGGCGAAATTGCAAGCCGGATCAGCTCATCCCGCGCGCCGTTACGCCCGGTGAGGATGCAGCGTCGCTCCGGCTGGTCTGACCCGGCCGAATGCGCTTCGAGGCTGTCGGAACCTAGCGGTTCATTGTGAGGAATCCGCATCGGCGGCCTCCTCTAGTTCAGGCTCTTCGTCGAACCAGTGCGCACGCGCGGCCATGATGATTTCGTTGCCCTGTTCTTCGGACAGGCCATATTCGCCGAGCACGCCGCCCTTGTCTTCCTCGCGCTTGTCGCGGCGCTGCGGCGGGGCAGAACCCTCGCGGCGGCGCTGTTCGATGCGTTTCTTGGCGATCAATTCATCCGTGGCGAGGTCGGCAAGATCGTCGAGCGTCTTGATCCCGGCCTTGCCCAGCGTGACCAGCATGGCTTCATTGAGATGCGGCATTTCGGCCAGGGCATCATCGACACCCAGCGCCCGGCGCGCCTCGCGGTTAGCCTCTTCGCGGCGCTCCAGCGCTTCCAGCGCGCGGCTTTGCAGCTCGGCACCCAGTTCCTCGTCGAAGCCCTCGATATTGGCGATTTCCGAGAGCTCGATATAGGCGACTTCCTCCAGTTCGGTGAAGCCTTCGGCCACCAGCAGCTGCGACAAGGTCTCGTCGACATCGAGTTCTTCCTCGAACATCTTCGAACGCTCGGAAAATTCGCGCTGACGCTTTTCCGAAGCTTCGGCATCGGTGAGAATGTCGATCTGGCTACCCGTCAGCTGGCTGGCGAGCCGCACGTTTTGGCCGCGACGACCGATTGCAAGGCTGAGCTGATCGTCGGGAACCACCACTTCGATGCGGCTTTCTTCCTCGTCGATGACAACGCGGCTGACCGTTGCCGGCTGGAGCGCATTGACCACGAATGTCGCGGTGTCTTCGCTCCAGGGGATGATGTCGATCTTCTCGCCTTGCAGTTCCTGAACCACCGCCTGGACCCGGCTGCCCTTCATTCCGACGCAGGCGCCCACCGGATCGATGCTGCTGTCGCGGCTGATCACGCCGATCTTGGCGCGGCTGCCGGGATCGCGGGCTGCGGCCTTGATCTCGATGATGTTGTCGTAGATCTCGGGCACTTCCTGCGCGAACAGCAGCTTCATGAATTCAGGATGCGCGCGGCTGAGGAAAATCTGCGGTCCGCGGTTCTGGCGCTCCACCTTCATGATATAGGCTCGCACGCGTTCGCCGACACGGGCAGCCTCGCGCGGGATCTGCTGGTCACGGCGGATAACCCCCTCGGCGCGGCCGAGATTGACGATGACGTGGCCGAATTCGACCGACTTGATAACTCCGGTGATCAGCTCGCCGGCGCGGTCCTTGAATTCTTCGTACTGACGCTCGCGCTCGGCATCGCGCACTTTCTGGAAGATGACTTGCTTGGCCGACTGCGCATCGATGCGGCCGAGTTCAACGGCAGGCAGCGGATCGACAATAAAATCGCCCAGCTTGGCGCCTGGCTCCAGCTTTTCGGCGGCCTTGAGGTCAACCTGCTTGAAATAGTCCTCAACCTCCTCGACCACTTCAACCACGCGCCACAGGCGCAGATCGCCAGTGCGCGGATCGAGCTTGGCCCGAATGTCGTTCTCCGCTCCATAGCGGCTGCGTGCAGACTTCTGGATCGCTTCTTCCATCGCCTCGATGACGATGGCCTTGTCGATCATCTTTTCGGTCGCGACCGAGGTGGCGATAGCGAGCAGTTCGGCACGGTTGGCGGAAATCGGACTGGCCATATTCAGTCTTCCTGTTCTGGGTTAGTGTCGGTCGGATCGCTGAAGCCGAAAACCGGTTCCCACTTTTCGGCGCGATCCTCAAGAATATCATCAACACCACTCGTATCGAGCGGGCGCGTGGCGGCAATCAACCGGTCGGTCAAGACCAGCTTGGCGGAAATCACGTCGGCAAGGGCAAATTGCACCGTGCCGCTCTTCTTGTCTTCGAGCGTCACCAGCTCACTTCCGGGCTCACCTGCAATGCCGGCCAGATCGCCCTGCAGCGTCTTGCGGTTGCCTTCGACCGGAGCCGCAAGCTGAACCCGTGCCTCATGCCCAGCCCAATTGGCGAAATCCATTGGCCGGGTCAGCGGACGGTCAATGCCCGGCGAGGAAACTTCGAGGCGATAGGCGCCTTCGATCAGTTCGATGCCTTTAAGCTCAAGCTCGTCGATCTTGTCGGAAATCCGGCGTGACAGCGCAGCGCAATCATCGATTACCAGTTGGCCGGTATCGGGCCGTTCGGCCATGATCTGCAGCGCGCGCTCATCATAGCCCGCTTCGCTGATCCCGCCGCCTGCTTCGCTCTTGCCGAATATCTTGACGCGCACGAGATCGAAACCGAGGGCGCGGGCCTCCGGTTCAACCATCTCAACAATGCGCGCGATATCCGCCATGCAAACTCCAAATCCCGCAATTGCAACAACGGAGTTTCGCGCCGGCCCCTTTCGGCGCCAGCCCGGACGTTGCTAACAATATCGGGATGGGCCGCATCTAGCGCAATCGCGCAGAATTGCAAGGCCGGAAAAATGCAAAGGCGGTGACAGCCATGCCGTCACCGCCGTCCCCCGACCTGCATTAGTGAATGAAAATCAATCCTGACCCGATGTTGCCTTGCTCAAGCCGCCTTCCGCCTTGTTCATTCCGCCCACGGCCTGGTCCTTGAGGGCGCTTGGCGTAAGATCGCCGACACCGGCATATTTGGCTGCATTGTCGGCAACCTTGAGCACCTTGTCGGTCATGGAAGCTTTTGTACCGGTGCTGGTGCTGCTGGCAACGTGGGCCGGTGCATTGACGGCCCACGGGCTCGATCCCTTTGGTTCTTCCTTCTTGCCGCCAAACAGGAAATAGCCCGCGCCAATCAGGCCAATCACGACAACTCCGTTTCGAGCGATAATCCGAGCAATTCCAAACATGCGGGGTCCCCCAGGCAAATTGAAGCATCTCGGTAACAACCCCTGGTGTAGATCAGGTTAACTCTAACGATTGACCTTGCGGGAGCGCTGGACCCTTGCTGCAGAACTGCTAGTGCGCTGCGCATGCGCACCCTTGATGATATAAGGGAAGAGTACCTCTTCCTCGATGGCGACGAACGCTATCGCCTGCTGATCGAACTCGGCCGCGAGCTGGACGAGATGCCCGCCGCCCTCAAGACCGACGCCACGCTGGTACGCGGCTGTTCGGCATCGGTCTGGGTCTATCCGATGCAGACCGGGGATGGCCGACTGCACTTCCTCGCCGACAGCAATGCCGCGATCACCAAGGGCATCGTCTCGCTGGTGATCGCTGCGGTGCAGGACCGGCCAGCCGCCGAAGTCGCTCAAACCGACATCGCGGCACTGCTTGCGCCGTTCGACCTCAAGAACCAGCTCTCTTCGAACCGCACCCAGGGCGTGCCCAACATGATTTCCCTGATCCGCGAAACCGCAGCGCGGGTGGCGGGTTAACGCGTCATGATCAGACTGCTTTACATGGGCGGCGGCCTGTTGGCGGTCGGGCTCGGCATTATCGGTGCTTTTCTGCCGATCATGCCGACCGTGCCCTTTCTCATCTTGGCAGTCTTCTGCTTCGCCCGCAGCGAGCCCGAATGGGAGCGCCGGCTGCTCGAACACCATCGCTATGGCCAAGTCCTGCGCGATTGGGGCGAACGCGGGGCGATCGGGCGGCGTTACAAACTGATCTCAATTGGCGCGATGGCATGCGGCGCGGGATTCACCTGGTATACCATCGGCTGGCCGTGGGTGCTGATCTCGCTGGGCGTGCTGAGCACATTTGGGGTCTGGATCTGGACCCGGCCCGAATAGTGCGCCTAAGGCTGCTCGTGGGCCAAACCTTGCAAAACCCTGATCGATGCCTATTGGAAAACCATGTCCAGCACAGCCCGCACCCTCTATGAGAAGATCTGGGACGCCCACGTCGTCTCGTGCCGCGATGATAATACCTGCCTGATCTACATCGACCGCCACCTCGTCCACGAAGTGACCAGCCCGCAAGCCTTCGAGGCCCTGCGCGTAGCGGGCCGCAAGGTGCGCCGTCCGGACCTGACCCTGGCCGTGCCCGATCACAACTTGCCCACAACCGCCCGGCTCGACACCGGCGGCCAGCGCATTCCCATCGCCGATGCGGAGAGCGCGCAGCAGCTCGCCGCGCTCGAAGCAAATGCGCCCGCTTTTGGCATCCGATACATCGGCGCGAGTGACGCCGAGCAGGGCATCGTCCACGTTGTCGGCCCCGAACAGGGCTTCTCGCTGCCCGGCGCCACGATCGTCTGCGGCGACAGCCACACCAGCTGCCACGGCGGCCTCGGTGCGCTCGCGTTTGGCATCGGCACCAGCGAAGTCGAACATGTTCTGGCAACGCAGACCCTGCTGCTCAAGCAATCGAAGACCATGGAAGTGCGCGTCGAGGGCGATCTTGGCCCCGGCATCACGCCCAAGGACCTGGTGCTCCACATCATCGGCGTGGTCGGCACGGCGGGCGGCACCGGCCATGTCATGGAATTCCGCGGCAAGGTATTTGAGCGGATGTCCATCGAGGGCCGCCTGACCGTCTGCAACATGAGCATCGAGGCAGGCGCGCGCGCCGGTCTCATCGCGCCGGACGAAACAACCTTCGCCTACCTCAAGGGCCGCCCCTATGCCCCCAAAGGAGCGGACTGGGACAAGGCGGTCGCCTGGTGGAAGAGCCTCGCGACCGATCCTGGCGCCAAGTTCGACAAGTCTGTCGTGATCGAGGCGAGCGACGTCGAGCCGACCGTTACCTGGGGCACCAGCCCGGAAGACACTGTCGCCATCGGCGGCGTGGTGCCCTCCCCGGCCAGTTTCGCTGATCCCGGCAAGCAGCAAGCCGCGCAAGTCAGCCTCGATTACATGGGGCTGACGCCGGGCACGCGGATGCAGGACATCGAAGTGCAAAACATTTTCATCGGCAGCTGCACCAACAGCCGCATCGAAGACCTGCGCGCGGCAGCGGCTGTGCTGCGCGGGCGGCACAAGGCGGCGAACGTGAAGTGGGCCATCGTCGTGCCTGGCTCAGGGCTGGTCAAGGCGCAAGCCGAAGCGGAAGGGCTGGACAAGGTGTTCACAGATGCGGGCCTCGAATGGCGCGAGCCTGGCTGCTCGGCGTGTCTCGGCATGAACCCGGACAAGGTCCCCCCCGGAGAACGCTGCGCCAGCACCAGCAACCGTAACTTCACCGGAAGGCAGGGCCCGGGCGCGCGGACCCATCTGGTGAGCCCCGCGATGGCGGCCGCGGCGGCAGTGACCGGGCGATTGACAGATGTGCGGGAGTTGGTTGGGTAACGCATTGTTGATTTCAATCCGTGTAGATAGTATCGGATAGCTGTCTAGACGAATGGGAAGCCGAGCCATGCCGTTCCATGTCCGCGATGCCGAAACCGACACACTCGTCCGCCAACTCGCCGCGCGCCAGCACATCGGGCTGACCGATGCGATCAAAACCGCAGTGCAAAATGAGCTGAAGCGCCTCGATGAGACAGTCCCGCTTGAGGAGCGGATTGTCGTTCTCAGTCGCGAAATTATGGCCCGCGCCGTTCCGACAGAACAAACCGACAAAGAGTTCTTCGATGAGTTGAGCGGCGATTATTGATGTTTCTCGACGCATCGGCAATGGTTGCGATGATGACGGCAGAGCCGGAGCAAGCCGCTCTGGCCGCGCAACTTGCCGCCACACCGATCCGTTTCACGTCGGCAATTGCCATTTGGGAAACGACTGTGCGGATCATGAGCAAAACCGCGCGGTCTAATGACGAAGCGAATCGGTTTGTCGATCAATTCCTGACAATGTCCCAGGTCCTGATCATTCCTGTAGGCCCGGCCGAAGCCGAACTCGCAGTCAGCTCCTATGCACGCTACGGCAAACGCCGCCACTCTGCCAACCTCAACATGGGCGATTGCTTCGCTTACGCCTGTGCAAAGGCGAATGCCGTGCCGCTGCTTTACATCGGCAACGACTTTTCCCAGACCGATGTCAACGATGGCTTTGAATAATCATTGGAATTTGCCAGGCGGCATCGGAAAAAAACCGACAAACACCGGCTCGAACTGTTCGGTGACGGCGTTTTCGCCATCGAGCTGATGTTGCTGGAGCTCAAGTCGCAGCCTTGAAGTGATGCGGCTTTACACCTGCCCGTTGCCCCCTTAGCGTCCGCATCGCGGCAACGGGAGGGAACCAGTCATGGCCAAAGGCGTACGCGTTCCCGAGCGGGCATTCGGCATCGCCATGTGGGCGGTCTCGGTCGTGCTCGCGGCATTCATTGTCGGCCTTGGCAACCTCGTCATCGGGGATCTCCCGCAGGTCGAGCAGAATATTACGCAGGACCAGTTCGTCCCATCGGCCCAGTCGCAGAAACTCCGCACCGAGCTGGCAGTGATTGCAACTCGGCGCGGGGCGATTGACGACAAACTCGAGATCGCCCGGCTCCAGCTTGAACAGGCGCAGAAGGCCTCGACCACCGGCACCGATACCTTCCAGGCCTGGATCCAGGCGCGCACCGCCACCACCAATCCGCAGCAAGACCCCGAAGTCCTCGCCCGCACGCGCGAGCTTGAACAGCTCAAGGCCAACGAGCGGGCGATCCAGACTTCAATCGATGCGCTCGATAATGAACGCACCCCGCTGGGCCAACGTGAAGCCGAACTGACGGATCAGCAGAACCGCCTGCAAAGCGATGCCATGCCAGCTTATGAAAAGGCGATGTTCTGGCAGGAGCTGCGCGTGTTCGGCCTGCGCCTGGCGATAACCCTGCCGATGCTGTTGATTGCCGGCTGGATGGTGGCGAAAAAGCGCAAGAGCGATCACTGGCCGATGATGCGCGGTTTCGTGCTGGCCGCGGTCTTCGTGTTCTTCGTGGAACTGGTGCCGTATCTGCCGAGCTACGGCGGCTATATCCGCTATGCCGTCGGCATCGGACTGACGATCGTTGCCGGGCACTATCTGGTCAAGAACATGCGCGCCTATCTCGCGCGGCGGCAGGAGACCGAGCAGCAGGCCGAGGAAGAGCGCCGCAAGCTGGTCACGCATGATGAAGCCTTCAAGAAGATGGCGGCCAAGGTCTGCCCCGGCTGCGACCGGCCGATTGCCTCGATGGAAGGCGCCGAAAGCAATTTCTGCGTCCATTGCGGCATGACATTGTTCAACCATTGCGGCAAATGCGACACTCGCAAGATGGCCTTCTTCCGCTATTGCCTGAGCTGCGGCACCCCGGCTGACACAGAAGCGCCTGCCGCGGCGTGATTGCTGAACAGTCGATTTCCGCGCCCTTCCCCTTGAAACCCCCGCGCGGCGACCTCATAGGCAGTTGATGACCAAAAAGAACGAACGTCCCGACTGGGCGGGCAAGGCTGCGATGGCTGGAGCCGCTGCAATCGGCTCGGCCGCGATTGCCGCCGCCTTGCTCTACGCCTCGCGCCGCAAGCCCAAACCGCATGAACCCAAGCATCCCGAAGACGCACCGGAGACAGATTGATGGAACCTCTGCGCCACGTTTCAGGCCGCGCGATCCCGTTTGGCCGCAAGAATGTCGATACTGACGTCGTCATTCCCGCGCACTGGCTCAAGACGATCAGTCGCGAGGGGCTCGGCAAGGGTGCTTTCGAGGCAGTCCGCAAGGAACCGGGCAATGTCTTTGACGATCCTGAATATGCCGGTGCGCCGATCCTGCTGGCAGGCGACAATTTCGGCTGTGGCTCGAGCCGCGAACACGCCGCATGGGCCCTGCTCGATATGGGCGTAACCTGCGTCATCGCGCCAGGTTTTTCCGACATCTTCTCCAGCAATGCCTTCAAGAACGGCATTCTGGGCGTGGTCCTGCCGCAGGAAGCTGTCGACCGGCTGATGGAAGTGGCGAAGACCGATCCGATTGATATCGATCTCGAAACCCAGACTGTCACTAGCCCGTTCCAGGACCGCTTCAGCTTTGAGATCGACCCGTTCCGCAAGTATTGCCTGCTCAATGGCCTCGATGAGGTTGGGCTGACCCTGGCTCAGGATGACGAAATTTCAGCGCATGAGAAGCAGTTGCAGATCGACCTGCCTTTCCTGTCGTCCGCCATGCGGCAAGCTGCATGAGGGCACTGCGCAGCCATGCCATCGGAGGCCCCGAGACGCTGTGCCTCGATGAAGTCACGGATCCTGTGCCCGGCCCCGGCGAAGTGCTGGTCGCGGTCAAGGCCTGCGGGATCAACTTTCCCGACACCTTGATTGTCGAGGACCTCTATCAGTACAAGCCTGAGCGACCGTTCTCTCCCGGCGCGGAAGTGGCCGGCATTGTCGAGGCAGTGGGCCAGGGCGTCACGCGCTGGCAGGTCGGCGACCGCGTCGCCTCGGTGATGATGTGGGGCGGGCTGGCCGAGAAGATCGTGCTGCCGCAGGACAAGCTGTTCGCCGTGCCGGATAACGTCGGTTTCGATACGGCAGCCGCGATCCTTCTGACCTATGGCACCACCCTCCACGCGCTGCGTGACCGCGCGCGGTTGCAACCGGGCGAAACGCTGCTGGTGCTCGGCGCGGCGGGCGGCACTGGCTTGTCGGCAGTCCAACTTGGCAAGGCGCTCGGTGCGCGGGTCGTTGCTGCAGTTTCGAGCGAAGAGAAGGCCGCGATTGCCCGCGCCGCGGGGGCCGACACAACCGTAATCTATGGCCGTCCGCCGTTTGACCGCGAACAATCGCGCGCTCTGCTGGGCGATCTCAAGGCGGCATGCGGCCCGGCTGGCGCGGCGGTGATTTATGATCCGGTTGGCGGTGATTATGCCGAACCGGCCTTTCGCGCCATCGGCTTTGGCGGGCGTTATCTGGTGATCGGGTTTACCGCGGGCATCCCCAGCCTCCCGCTCAACCTCGCGTTGATCAAGGCCGCAGACATCCGCGGCGTGTTCTATGGGGCATTCACCACAAGCGATCCCGCTGGCAATGCGGCACTGATCGGCGAGCTTTATGCGATGCTGGCAGCAGGCAAGATTGCGCCGCATATTTCAGCAACTTTCCCGCTGGAGCGCGGCGGCGAGGCTATTGCCACGCTGAGCGAACGGCGCGCCATCGGCAAGGTGGTTGTGAAGATGGGGGATTGAACGCTGCTCTTACCCGCCCTATCGGGTCATCAGTTTCAAGAGGTTTTGACAATGACGACATTCAACGATCGCCAGCGCGGCGAAGAAGCCCATTTCGCCCATGACGAGGAAATGCATTTCCGCATCACCGCACGGCGCAACCGGCTGCTGGGTCATTGGGCTGCGGAGCGGATGGGCTTGTCTGCCGCAGAAACCGATGCCTATGCCAAGGCCGTGGTGCAGGCCGATTTTGAGGAAGCGGGCGATGAGGATGTCATTCGCAAGCTGCTCGGCGACTTGACGTCCGCCGGTGTCGAAAGCGACGAGGCCGAAGTGCGCGCCGCGCTCGAGGCCAAGGCAATCGAAGCGAAGCGCATGTTGATGGGCGAAGCCTGATGGCCATGGCGGCCTCGGAGATCGAGGCTCTGATCAAGGCTGCCTTGCCCGATGCCGAAGTGACGATCACGGATCTGGCCGGCGACGGCGATCACTATGCCGCGCATGTCGTCTCCGCCGCTTTCAAGGGCAAGATGCGCGTGGCCCAGCACAAATTGGTTTATGCTGCGCTCGGTACGCGAATGGGCGGCGAGCTGCATGCCTTGCAACTGACCACTGCCGCCCCCAACTGAGTGTTCAGGTAATTCCATAAGGTCCGCAAACCATGTCCGACGCCCAGAGCCGTATTTCCACTATTGTCACCAGCAACGATGTTGTCCTGTTCATGAAGGGCACGCCGCTGTTTCCGCAGTGCGGCTTTTCGAGCAGCGCCATCGCCATCCTGGATCACCTCGGCGTCGCCTATGAAAGCGTCGACGTGCTGCAGGACATGGAGATCCGCACCGGAATTAAAAGCTATTCCGATTGGCCAACCATCCCGCAGCTCTATGTCAAAGGCGAATTCGTCGGCGGCAGCGACATCATGATGGAAATGTATGAAGCCGGAGAGCTCGAAGAGCTGATGGCCGATGCAAAGGTCGCAAAAGCGTCCTGATCGGGATACTGGCTGCTTCGCTGGTTTTCCGGGAGATCTCGGGGAGGCGGGGCTGCGGAGACTGGTGCAGCCCCGCCTCTATTCGAGACTACTTTGGGGGTACACCTTGCTATGCAGACTGCGTGCCAATTTACGAATATGTGCGGAAATCAGCCATTTTTTATGAATCCGTATTTTGAACCAGGCAGCACTTTGTAAGCAATTCCGACAGATTCTGCTGTCCCCTGATAAGTCCTGTTTTTGCTTGCCAGAGGCCGCGCTGCGCGCAAGGAAGCCGGCATGACATACCCTTTTCCCGACGTCGAGGGCCACATCCCGGCCGCAACAGTAGTAATCTTCCGCCACTGCCAGTTGGGCGGTCCGCCCGAACTGTTGATGGTCCAGCGCGCCAAGGAGATGCGCTTTGCCGGCGGCAAAGCTGTGTTCCCCGGCGGCAAGATTGATCCGGCCGACGGCGAGCTTGCGGCGCGACTTGATCCGGCAGCCGATATCGAAGTGCTCGCGGCGCGCATCGCGGGCATTCGCGAAACGCTTGAGGAAACCGGCCTCGCCATCGGCGTCACCCAGCAGGTTACCGCGCAGGCCGCCCGCGATGCACGTGAGATGTTGCTGGGACAAGGTGCCCTCGCCCCGATCCTCGAACACTTCGGCTGGACGCTGGCTCCCGAAGCGCTGGTGCCGTTCGCACGGTGGTGCCCCAAGGTTTCGGGCACCTTCGACACCCGCTTCTTCCTGGCCGATCTGGGCACTGGCGCGGTCGACGTCACGGTCGATGCCACCGAGAACAGTCGCCTGTTCTGGGCGAGCGCCACAAAGGCGCTCGAACTGGCCGACACGGGAGAAATCGGCGTTATCTTCCCCACTCGCCGCAATCTCGATCGGCTCGCCCTGTTTGCATCCTTCGCCGAGGCCCAGGCCCACTGCGCCAAGACGCCCGTGGTCAAGGTTTCGCCAGACATGGTCGAGCGCGACGGCGAAAAGTGGCTGGTCATCCCTGAATACCAGGCGCGCGGCTATCCCATCGAAGGACAGCCCCTGGCAACCGCTACGCGCGGCTGACTGGGCCCCGCTCTCCTGGGGGCGAGGATCAGTAGAGCGGCTCAGGCGCGGATAAGGGGCTTTCTGGCGGCATAGAGCGCCAGCGGGATCGCAATCACCATCACGATGGCAACGCCAGTCAGCGCCGTGTCATAGCTGTGCGTCTTGTCGAATGATGATCCCATTGCCCAAATCCCGACCGCAGTGAACGGCACGCTCAGTGCCGATTGCATGCCGAAGGCTCGGCTGAAGCTGCCCGGGCCGAAGCTATGCGCCAGCGCGCGGCTGACATTCGGAATCATTCCCGCGCCGTGCAGCCCCAGCAAACCGGTCACCACCGCGCGCGCCGGATAGGGCAGATCGAGCTGCAGCAGCATCAGCAAGATGGCGCAATCGAGCGCGATCAAGGCCATGCCGCGCCCGCCGCCAATCTTGTCTGCCACCCAACCGAACATGATCGAGCCGGCCATGCCGGAAAACGACATGATCGACTGCAACAGGGCCGCGTCGTAGCCGGTGATGCCATGCGAAGCGGCGATCTGGATCATGTTGAAAGTCAGCATCATGATCTGAGTGATGATCAAGCCGGCAACCGTGGCGATGGCCCAGAAAACGGGGCTTTTCAGGATTTGCGGTACGGTAAGCGACGCTGCATTTGCAGAGGCGTTCTTCTCGGCTTCGACCTGCGGGTCTTCACCGGGGACGAAATCCTCGATAGCTTCCGCTGCCGGCATGGCAATGCCCTTACCGGCGGCGATCGAAAGCGGGCTGGGCGGATAATCGCGGATCATCAGCGTCGCGGGAAACAGGATCACTGCAACCATCACGCCCAATGTCAGGTACGTCGCCTGCGCGCCATACCGCGCCAAAATCCAGGTCGCGAGCAGCGGCACCACCGCCACGACCAGCGACAGGTGCACGAGCCCCAGCGCCAGCCCCCGATTTTGCGAGAACCAACGCGTCACCAAAGTCGCCGGGCCAACTGATCCGGCGAGCGCCATGCTGGGCCCGAACAGCAGCAGATAGCTGGCGATATAAAGCGGATAGGAAGTTGTGAAGGCGAGGATGAGGAACCCCGCCACCATCAGCGCCGCGCCGAGAAACATCAGCGGTCGCAACGAATATCTGGCCATGACCGGGCCGACAAAGGCACCAATGATCGCCGAGCCGAAAATCACCAGACCGCCAACCAGTGACGATTCCGCACGGCTTACCCCCATCCGGCTTTCCACCGAGGCCAGCATCACGCTGAACGAGCCCATCAGGCAGCCAATGATCATGTTGTGCGACAGGCCGGCAATCAGCCCCATCCATTTGGCATTAGGATGATTGGGCAAGCCCTCCTCCGAAACTGCCGCCATTCCCGCCATCTTCGTCGCTCCCCTTGCTGTCCGCATTTAAAGCAGCCTTGCAGCGCACGTTACACTGTGCGTGGGTCTTGGCCAGTCCTTCTGCAATTTGCGCGGCAAGCCGACTTGAATTTTGCAGGCGGAAGGTGCTGGTCTTCATTTCATGTTTACCCTGCGACTCTAAATTCACGCGGTCAGGCCAGATGTGGTCAGGAGAGCGTCTTGGACCAGTCACCACCCGTTGAGCGCCAGTCGGACCGCGAACAGGTTTTCGTAAAGGCGCGCTGCCGTACCTCGCGTTGGCACGTCGGCGATGCTTCGCTGTCGGATATTTCGGCTAGCGGCTGCTGCGTCGTGACCAGGACTGCGCTGGTCAAAGGCCAGTCGATCGACATCCGCTATGGCTCGAACAAGGGCCTGCCTGCGACAGTGCGCTGGGTGAAGGGGCTTAGCGCCGGAGTCGAATTCGACAGGCCCTTGGCTGATGCCGACCTCAAGGAACTGCTGAGCGAACACCGCCAGAGCGCACCCAATGTGTCGCGGCTTCCGCTGAAGGATCGGCAGGCAAGTTAGTCGGCGTGTGTCCTGCGCCTGGAAGAGTGCCAGATGGCGACAATCGTAAGGCCGGTCAGGATCTTCCAGAGTGTGATGGCATAGACACTCCCTCGTTCGAGGACTCCGTCCGGAGCGATCGCGAGGCCGGATGCCCTGCCTGCTTCCAGCAAGGCAAGACCCAGCAATCCGCATATCCCAAGCCAGCGACTTGCCATGCGATACCCCGGCGGTGCTCCGAACTGGCGCGAGAGGCTTGCCGCTGCAATCGACGCGCAATTGCCGCCGATAATGGCCATGGCAGCGCCAATCACATGGAACTGCGCCAAACCTCTGGCAGCCTCATGCGCTCCGCTGTGGAAAGTGCCGACAAGAATGGATCCGGTCGAGTGCACCAAGGCGAAGCCGGCGAACAGAGTGCCAGAGCTCCGCTTTACGCCAATGGCAGCAATCGCTGCAACTGTCGCCGCAGCGGACAGCAGGCCATCGAGAATAAATCCGCCAAAATTGATCACCGGCGCCATTGGCGAGTGAATTTCACGGCCATTGATGAAGCCGTCGAATGGCACGCCAAGGTCGCTGATGTAGTTGCGCGCATAACTATAGCCAGGGAAAGCGGCAGCGGCGATCGCTTCGGCGGCCAGGTAACAAATTCCTGCCAGTAGCCAGAGCGATCCCGCCAGACGCATCACCGGCTTGTTCAAATCCGTGGGCTCTGCGTCCATTGCACGTTGTTGCCTCAAGATCAGACGCTTTGCTAGGTGTCAGACAGTAAAGCGTTGGCGCGCCCGGCAGGACTCGAACCTGCAACTCCAAGCTTAGAAGGCTCGTGCTCTATCCAGTTGAACTACGGGCGCGCGTCGCGGTTCCCATAAGCTGCTCTTGCGCGGCGCGCAAACGCGGTTAGTCATGCGTCGCATGGACAAGCCTCTCTCCTCGTTGGACGGCAGCGCCAGCGCGCGCCGCCACTTCCGCTATTTTGACTTCATGATGGTCGCCTTCGTCGCGATTCTATTGCTGTCAAACCTGATCGGCGCGGCCAAGCTTGCTACCATGTGGGGCTTCACCTTTGGTGCCGGCATCCTGTTTTTCCCGGTTTCCTATGTCCTGGGCGACGTGCTGACCGAGGTCTACGGCTATTCCAATGCCCGGCGCTGTGTCTGGGCTGGCTTCTTTGCGTTGATTTTCATGGCCTTCATGAGCTTCGTCGTGGTCGCCATGCCGCCGTCGCCCGGCTGGGGCTGCGCCTCCAGCGGCGATCCGATGTTCGCCGATCTGGTGAAAAGCCATACCGCCGGAGCGGTCTGCCAGACGACGTATGATTCAGTGTTTGGCAGCACCTGGCGCATTGTGCTGGCGTCGGTGACCGCCTTCTGGGCGGGGGAATTCGTCAACAGCTTCGTGCTCGCCAAGATGAAGATCCTGACGAGTGGCAAACACCTGTGGACCCGCACCATCGGCTCGACCGTGTTTGGCCAGGCAGTCGACAGCGCCATCTTCTATCCGCTCGCTTTCGCGGGGGTGTGGGAGACTAAGAGTGTCATCACCGTGCTGTTCACCAACTGGGCGCTCAAGGTGCTGTGGGAAGTGTTGCTGACGCCCGTCACTTATGCGGTTGTCGGCTTTCTCAAGCGCCGAGAGGGAGTGGACGTCTTCGATACCGGCACAAACTTCTCGCCCTTCGCCAAGGCGCCTTCCATCTGATAACTGCGCCAGCATGGCGCTCGACCGCATCCAGCTCGCGAACTTTCGCAACCATCGTGACACCGTGCTCGGCGGCACCGCACAGTTCAATCTGCTGGTCGGCGAAAACGGTGCGGGCAAGACCAATATTCTCGAGGCAATTTCGCTGCTCTCGCCAGGGCGCGGCCTGCGCCACGCCCCTCTGCCTGAAATGGCCGCGCAGAGCGGCCCCGGCAGCTTTGCCATCAGCGCCGATCTTGGCACAGACGGCGAGGCGCTGAGGCTGGGCACCGGAACCCGGCCAGATCGGCCCCAGCGCCGCGTCGTCCAGATCAACCAGGCCGATGCCCCTGCCCTACGCCTCGCCGAATGGCTCAGCATCGGTTGGCTGACCCCCGCAATGGACCGGCTGTTTGCAGAAGGCCCAGGCGCGCGTCGGCGGTTCCTCGATCGCATGGTCATGGCGCTCGCGCCCGAACATGCGCGCAATGCCACCCGGCTCGAATCGGCTTTGCGCGAACGTAACCGTCTGCTCAGCGATCCGGCTGAACCTGACCCCGCCTGGCTCGATGCCCTCGAAACGCAGATCGGCGAGGCCGGAGCCATGGTCGCACAGGCGCGGGCACTGATGATCCTGCGGCTCGACAGTACGCTTGCAGAACTGCCCGACTCCCCCTTCGCCCGCCCCTCGCTCGCCTATGCACCGGGCGGGCCGGTGGATCAGGCCGAGTTGGCCCGCGCCCTCCGCGATGGCCGGGCCCGCGACCGCAGCGCCCAGCGCACGCTGACCGGGCCGCACCGCGACGAACTCGCAGTGACCATGGCTGGCCCAAATAGTGGTAAAGGGAACCAGCCCGCGGCGGTTTGCTCGACCGGAGAGCAGAAGGCCATGCTGATCGCGATCACGCTCGCCCACGCTGGCCTGCTCGGCAGCGAACGCCCGCGCCTGCTGTTGCTGGACGAGGTTGCCGCGCATCTCGATCCCTTCCGCCGCGAGGCCCTGTTCGACCGGCTGCGACAAGGCGCGGCGCAGGTCTGGCTGACTGGAACCGAACTTGCGCCGTTCGATGGCATTGCCGCTGAGGCGGCCGTGTGGCGAGTTGTCGCGGGTAGGGTCGAGCGGCTGGGCTAGAGCCGAAATCGATCAGATTGAATCGCGTGGGATTCCCAAGAGGCTAATTTTGTGATTCAGGATGGTGGCTGGGATATGGAGGCGAGTATGGATGAGGCCCTATTCGACTGATTTGCGGGATCGCGTTGTTGTGGCGATGGAATCTGGCGGGAGTTGCCGTGATGTTGGCGCGCAATTTGGGGTAGCGCCGAGCACGGCAGGCAACTGGCA